>JACDCP010000329.1 GCA_013817465.1 Gammaproteobacteria bacterium
GTCCACAAGAGCGCCACCGTTGCGCCGGACTCCGACGTGGACGAGTCGGCCCATGTCGGCGCGTGCGCGGTGATCGAAGCGGGCGCGACGATCGGCGCGCGGGTCTTCATCGGACCGGGCTGCGTCATCGGCCGGGACTGCGTGATCGGGAAGGAAACGCGGCTGGTGGCGAACGTGACGCTCTGCGAACGCGTGACGCTCGGGGCGCGCGGGCTTTATCATCCGGGCATCGTGATCGGTGCCGACGGGTTCGGCATCGCGCGCTTCGATGAAGCGTGGATCAAGGTGCCGCAGCTCGGCGCCGTGCGGATCGGCGATGACGTCGAGGTGGGCGCGAACACGACGATCGACCGCGGCGCGCTGGAGGATACGATCATCGAGGATGGCGTCAAGCTCGACAACCAGATTCAGGTGGCGCATAACGTGCGCATCGGCGCGCACACCGTCGTCGCCGGCTGCACCGGCATCGCCGGCAGCACGGTGATCGGCAGCCGCTGCATGATCGGTGGTCAGGTCGGTTTCGTCGGGCATCTGAGCATTGCCGACGACGTGGTGATTACCGGCCGCTCGATGGTGACCGCTTCAATCGACGAGCCGGGGGTCTATTCCGGCGGCCTGCCGCTCGACGAGGCCGGCCGCTGGCGCAGGAACAGCGCACGCTTCCGGCAGCTCGACGAGCTTGCGCGGCGCATTGCGCGCCTGGAAAAACAAGCTGCGAAGAGCAACCAGCAGGCGTGATGAGAAAATGGGGACATTCCTGATTTCCTCGGGTATGTCACCGATCCCAGCTTCGCGTTCACGTCGGGAAATCAGGAATGTCCCCATTTTCCGCGGTGCTTTGACGTGAGTTTAGACATGGATATTCACGCCGTCCTGAAGCAGTTGCCGCACCGGTATCCGTTCCTGCTCGTCGACCGGGTACTCGAGTGCACACCCGGCGAGTCGCTCATCGCGCTGAAGAACGTCACCATCAATGAGCCGTTCTTTTCGGGGCATTTCCCCCAGCGGCCCGTGATGCCGGGCGTGCTCATCATCGAGGCACTGGCGCAGGCGACCGGGCTGCTGGCGTTCGCCACCGCCCAGCGCGCGAGCGATGACGACACGCTGTACTACTTCGTCGGCATCGACAAGGCGCGTTTTCGCAAGCCCGTCGAGCCCGGCGATCAGCTCATTCTGCACGCCCGGCTGCTGCGCTCGCTCAAGGGCATCTGGAAATTCGCCGCGCGGGCGGAAGTCGACGGCTGCGAGGTTGCGAGGGCCGAGCTGATGTGCGCGCCCGGAAAATACGGTTGACCCCGCAGGGTGAGATCGATCAGCGGGCCGTCGTCTCGCCGCAGGCGGACATCGCCGAGGGCGTAGAGATCGGGCCTTTCGCCGTCATCGGCCCGCAGGTCAGCATCGGCAGCGGCACGACCATCGGCTCGCATGCAGTCAACAAGGGCCCGACGACGATCGGTCGCGACAACCGCGTCTTCCAGTTCGCTTCGCTCGGTGACGATCCACAGGATAAGAAATACGCCGGCGAGCCTACGCGGCTCGAGATCGGCAACGGCAACACAATCCGCGAGTTCTGCACCATCAACCGCGGCACCGTTCAGGACCGCGGCGTGACGCGCATCGGCGACGACAACTGGATCATGGCGTACGTGCATGTCGCCCACGATTGCGGAATCGGTAATGGGACAGTGCTCGCGAACTGCGTCACGCTGGCCGGGCACGTTTCGGTCGGCGACTTCGCCGTGCTCGGCGGTTTTTCCGGTGTGCATCAATTTTGCCGGATCGGCGCGCACAGCTTCCTCGGCATGTTCAGCGGCGTGACCCGCGACGTGCCCGATTACGTCACAGTGTCCGGTAGCCCTGCGGAGCCGCACGGCATCAATGCCGAGGGCCTGAAGCGCCGCGGCTTCACGCCCGAACAAATCCGCAACATCCGTAACGCTTACCGGCTGCTGTATCGCGAGGGCCTCAAGCTGCAGGAAGCCCGCGCGCGGCTTACCGAGCTGGCGCAATCGCAGCCGGAAATCGTGCCGCTGGTAGAGTCTTTGCAGGCGAGCCAGCGCAGCATCGTACGTTGATGATGGGCTCCTTTATCGGGCTCGTCGCCGGCGAGGCTTCCGGCGATCTGCTCGGGGCGGGGCTCATGCGGGAGTTGCAGACGGATTGCCCGGACATCCGCTTCGCCGGCGTCGCCGGCCCGGCGATGCGCGCTGCGGGCTGCGAGGTCTGGGCCGAGGCCGACTCGCTCGCGGTCATGG
>JACDCP010000330.1 GCA_013817465.1 Gammaproteobacteria bacterium
ACGGCTTGCGCAGCGCAAGCCGGCGCTCAGACCTTGCACGCCCCTCGGCATCATGAGCCTGATTGAAAGCTATGCCATACCGGTGCGCGGCTCGACGGCGGTGGTCGTCGGCGCGTCGAACATCGTCGGCAGGCCGATGGCGCTGGAGCTGCTGCTGGCCGGTGCGACCACGACCATCTGTCATCGCTTCACGACCGATCTCGAGGGTGAAGTGGCGCGGGCTGACGTGCTCGTCGTCGCTGTCGGCAAACCGGGTCTGGTGCCCGGAGCCTGGGTGAAACGTGGCGCAGCCGTATTCGACGTGGGCACCAACAGGCGCCCCGACGGCACGCTGGTCGGTGACGTGGGATTCGAGGCCGCCCGCGAACGCGCGGCGTGGATCACGCCGGTGCCGGGTGGCGTAGGTCCGATGACGGTAGCCATGCTGCTGCAGAACGCGCTGGACAGCGCCGAAATCAGAGATCAGGTATCAGGGAAATGGGGACATTCCTGATTTCCGGCAGAAATCAGGAATGTCCCCATTTTCGCACGCTGTTCCCTGCTCTCCGCCAGGTCGTTCCCGCCGTGCTGTCCTCGAGCAAGACGCCATCCAATTCAAGTTGTTTGCGTATCTCATCGGCTTTGGCCCAGTTTTTCTTGCGCCGCGCGCCATCGCGTTGCCGGATCATTCGCTCGATTTCTTCTTCGGCCAGTGCCCTGGCCGGGCTGAAATCGACTTCCGCGGAGCCCCCTACGCGAACATCTCCCGATCCGATCGCGACGTAACGCGCCTTAAGGAAGACATCGGGATCTTCCTGTGCTATGCCGAGCAGCGCGCCGAGACGACGCAGCGTCGCGCCGAGCGCGGCCGCTCGCTCGATATCGTTCGCCGCGCGCGCCGAATTGATCTCCCGCGCGAGCATCTGCAGAACGGCGATCGCCTCCGCCGTATTGAAGTCGTCATCCATCGCCTGCAGGAAACATCGCGCCGGCTCGCTGTCGGGCGCCGCGCTTGCGGCCGGAAGGTCGCGCAGCGCTATGTACAGACGGTCCAGCGCCAGCTTCGCCTGTTGCAGGCTCTCTCCGGCATAATTGAGCGGGCTCCGATAATGGCTGCCGAGCACGAAGTAGCGCACGACCTCGGCCTGCCAGACCTCCAGAATATCGCGCACAGTGAAGATATTGCCGAGCGATTTCGACATCTTCTCCTCGTCGACACGGACGAAGCCGTTGTGCATCCACAGGTTGACGAACTTCGCGCCCGTCGCGGCCTGCGCCTGCGCGATTTCGTTCTCGTGATGGGGAAACTGCAGGTCCATGCCGCCGCCATGGATGTCGAAGTGCTCGCCGAGCAGACTCGTCGCCATCGCCGAGCATTCGATGTGCCAGCCGGGCCGGCCCCTGCCCCAGGGCGCGTCCCAGGACGGCTCGCCGGGCTTCGCCGTTTTCCAGAGCACGAAATCGAGCGGGTCGCGCTTCGCGGCATCTACTTCGACGCGGGCGCCGGCACGCAATTCATCGAGCTTCCTGCCGGAAAGGCGACCGTAGGCTTCGAAGCGGCCGACCTCGTAATAGACATCGCCGTTGCCGGCCTGATACGCATAACCCTTGTCGAGAAGCGTCTGGATCATGTCGCGCATCGCCGGCATCCAGCCGGTCGCGCGCGGTTCATGATCGGGCGGCAGCAGGCGCAACGCGGCGCAATCGCGCCCGGTCTCGGCGATGAACCTTTCGGTCAGGCTTTCCACCGTCTCTCCGTTTGCCGCCGCGCGCGCTATGATCTTGTCGTCGATGTCGGTGATGTTGCGCACATAGGTCAGCTCGTAGCCTGAGAAGCGCAGATAGCGCGCGACGACGTCGAATACGATGAGCATCCGGGCATGGCCGAGATGAGCGAGGTCGTAAACGGTCAGCCCGCACACGTACATGCGGACCTTGCCGGGAACGAGCGGCACGAAACGCTCCTTGCGCCGCGTCTGGGAATTGTGAATCGCCAGCATCGCTAGCCCGCCCAGCGCGACAGGCGCCGGCGCGTCGTCTCCGGCGGGAGCAGCACGATCAGGCGATCGAGCTCCGGCCCGTCGCTGCGCGCTGTCAAGGCGAGCCGGAGCGGCAGGAACAGCTTTCGCCCCCGCGCGCCGGTGACCGCTGCAACTTCGCGGATGACAGCCTCGGGACCGTGCCTGTCCAGCGCCTCGATCGCGCTGCGAAAGAAATCCTTTCCGGCATCCTCCACGACGCACAGTGCTTCCGCGTCGAGCTCGGGCGGAT
>JACDCP010000163.1 GCA_013817465.1 Gammaproteobacteria bacterium
GCATCGGCTCGCCGAGGGCATAGCCCTGGGCGTAGTCCACGCCGATGGCCTGGAGCTCGGCGAGCACCTGCTCCGATTCCACCGACTCGGCGATGGTTTTCTTGCCCATCACGTGCGCGATGTCATTGATGGAGCGCACCATCTCGAAGTCGACCGGGTCCTCGGCCAGCGTCTTGATGAAGACACCGTCGATTTTCACGTAATCCACCGCCAGCGCCTTCAGATAGGCGAAGGAAGACACACCGCTGCCGAAATCGTCGAGGCCGAACTGGCAGCCGAGCTTGCGCAAGGTCTCGATGAGCTTGTTCGCCTGCACCAGGTTAGCGATCGCAGCCGTTTCGGTGATCTCGAAGCACACGCGGTCGGGCGGCACGCGGCTCTTGTCGAGCCTGCCCAGCAGCATGGGCAGGAAATGCTTGTCGCTGAGCGATTCGCCAGAGAGATTGATGAAAAAGCGCCCGTTCGGGCCGAGCAGCGAAAGTGACCCTTCCACTTGCTGGAAGGCGTGCCCTACCACCCAGTCGTCGAGGCGCATGGCGAGATTGAAACGCTCGACCGCCGGCAGGAAGGCGCCCGGCGGCACGACGCGGCCGTTCTCGTCGCGCATGCGCAGCAGGAGCTCATAGTGCTGGGTTCCGGAGGCGTCCTCGGCGAGCGCGACGATCGGCTGCGCGAGCAAGTGGAACCGGTTCTCGCGCAACGCGCTCTGCACGCGCGCCACCCACTGCACTTCGCCCTGGCGCCTGATCAGCAGGCTGTCGTCTTCCTCGAAGGTGTGCACGCGGTTACGGCCAAGATCCTTGGCCGCGTAGCACGCCGCATCGGCGGCGCTCAGCACTTCAGTCAGGCGCCTGAACGCCTTGGTAATGACGACGAGACCCACGCTCGCGCCGATCGCGAAACGGTTGGAGCCCCAGATGAATTGATACTTGGCGATGCCTTCCTGCATGGAATGGGCGACTTCGAGCGCCTTGTCGCGGTTGCAGTGCTCGAGCAGGATGCCGAATTCGTCGCCACCCAGACGCGCGACGGTATCGCCGCCGCGGATTCTCTTCTGCAGGACGTCCCCTATCTGTCGCAACAGCTCGTCGCCCGCAATGTGGCCGCAGGAGTCATTGACGATCTTGAACTGGTCGAGGTCGAGATAGCAGACGGCATGCGAGGAGCTGTCGACGTGGGCCCGTTCCAGCACGCGCTTCAGGCGCGTCTCGAACTCGCGGCGGTTGATGAGCCCGGTGAGCGCATCGTGGCTCGCATCGTAGGAGAGCTGCGATGACAGCTCGTGCGCCTCGGTAATGTCGGTGAGCGTGCCTTCGTAGTACATGATCTTGCCGTCGGCGCCGCGGACGACACGCGAGCTTTCGAGCACGACCATCTTGCGTCCGTCCTCGCAGCGCAGGATCAGCTCGGCATTGCGCACCTGGCCGTTGCGTTCCATTTCCTGTGCCCATTTCTCGCGGTCTTCCGCATACATGTAGACATCGCGCGCAATATCGACGCCGAGCAGCTCATCCTCGCTCTCGTAGCCGAGCAGCTTGACCATCGCCGGATTCGCGGAAAGGATCTTGCCGTCCGGTGTCGACTGGAACACGCCGGCGTTGACGTTCATGTACAGCTCGCGGAACTTCGATTCCGATGCTTTCAGGGCCAGCATCGAGTGCGTGCGTTCAGTTGCATAGCGCAAGGTGCGGACGAGCAGGTTGGCGAAGATCTCCTCGATGATGAGGAAATCTACGGCGCCTTTTTCCACGACCTTCAGGCCGAGTTGCTCGTCACTCCTTTCGACCAGCGCCACGATCGGCACGTCGCCGGCTTTCGGATAGAGGCGCAGAAAAGTAGCGACGCCCTGATAGTCGGACAGCATGAGATCCAGCAGAATGACTTCGAAGCGCCCGGCCGCCAGACGCTCGAGTGCATGGCTCAGATTGCCGACAGTTTCCAGCGAATAGCGCGCGCCGGTAAGCTGGCAGATCTCACCCTGGATGTTGTCGACGGCGGCGGAGTTCGCCGTGACGAGCAGTATGTTCGGTGCCATCAGCGTTCGGCTTTCCGATGCCCCCCTCTGTAGACGCTTCCGTGCAATAGTGTTTCAGGCCGGCATACCTATACAGACGGCCCGCAACACGGTCAAGTACGCAGTCTGCAAGTTTGCAAAAATGCGCTGCGGCTAGGGATTTTTTACCTAAACTGCGCAAATGCGCCGGATTTTGCCGAAAACATGCGGAATGAGGAGCTGACCCGCGGGCGATACGATCGTGGCCTGCGGCACCCAAATGCAGAGGTTTTCGAAGTCTGGAACGATTCTCGAGGGAGCTGCGCTGAAATGCGGACATTCCTGATCTCTGGTCGAGTGCGCGAACCGTAAACGCCATCTGGGTCTGACGAAATCAGGAATGTCCCCGTTTTCCCGGCCGGTATTCTCCTCGCGCGCAGCGACTTTACTCAGCATGATCGGCGTCGCGGTCGGCCTCGGCAATGTCTGGCGCTTTCCTTACATGATGGGCCAGTACGGCGGCAGCGCGTTCCTGTTTGTCTACCTCGGTTGCGTGCTGTTGTTCGCCATTCCGGCGCTCAGCGCGGAATGGGCGCTGGGACGCGCCACGCGCAAAGGACCAATCGGTGCGCTCCGTGAGGCGTTCGGCTTCGTGCCAGGCACACTTGCGGGCGGCCTGCTGCTCGTTACTGTCACGATTGCCGTCTCTTACTATCTGCTCATCGTCGGCCAGATCCTTTATACGGCCTTCATGTCCGTCACACGCGGCTTCGACCCCACCGGCATCGCTGTTTTCGAGACCGGCCTCGGCAACGCGCGGCTGCAGTATGCGATCGGCCTCGCGGTGCTTTATGCCGGTCTCTTCGTGATTTATCGCGGACTGGGCCGCGGCATCGAGACCTCCAGCAAGCTCATCGTCCCGTTTTTCGGCGTCACGGTGGTCTACCTGGTGTGCTATTCGCTGCTGCTGCCCGGTGCGTTGGAAAAATTCGCCGACTTCCTGAAGCCGGATTTCACGCAGCTCGGGCCTGCGGAAATCTTCGCCGCGATGGGACAGGCGTTCTTCTCCATGGGGCTCGGCGGCACGTACATGCTCGTTTATGGCAGCTATCTTTCCGATCGTGCGCGCATTCCGGGCGATGCGGCGATCACCGGGCTCGGCGACACGTCCGCATCGCTTCTGGCCGCGCTCTTCCTGGTGCCGGCGATGCTCGTATTCGGCCTGGACATGTCTTCCGGGCCGGGCTTGCTATTCGCCACATTGCCGCGGCTGTTCGGCCAGATGCCGGCGGGCGAGCTGCTCGGTAGCGCATTCCTGCTGGCGCTCGCGTTGATCGCCTTCCTGTCCGCAGTCGCCGCGCTCGAGGTCATCGTCGCAGGATTGAGCGGCAGCGATCTGCCGGGGCTACGCTTGAGCCGCGGCCGGATTATCGCCGCGGCTGCCGTTGTCGAAACCATCATCATGCTGCCGAGCGCGCTGCATCCGCCGCTCATCGGCCGGCTCGACCTCATATTCGGCTCCGGCATGCAGGTGCTCGGCAGCGCGCTGGCAGTGCTCGCGCTGACCTGGTGCATGCGTCCCGAAGCAGGCCAGCGCCAGATTTTCGGCGACAAGCGCGGCTGGCTGCGTAGCGCGTATTTCCACTGGCTGCGCTGGGTAGTGCCCGCGGCCCTGCTGTTCGTGCTACTCAACTACGTGCTGACTGTTATGCTCGCTGCATGACTGCCGATCGATACAAGCAGCGCGAGGCGGGCGTCACGGCGCTCAACCAGGCCTTCCGGCGATACGAGCAGGTGCGAAAGGATCAGGCATATACGCTGTCCGAATCAGCCGGGCAGGATGCCTTCGACGAAGACTTTGAGATTCAGAGCTGTAACATGCGCGCCTGGTTCGAAGGCGGCGAGGCCGGCAGGACGGCGTTTGCGCGCGATCTCGGGGCGGCTCTCGAGCGCATCGGGTTTGCCATCCTCACGGGGCACGGCATCGATCCCGCGCTCTATGAAGAGGCTGAGGTTCACGTCATCGAGTTCTTCGAGCGCACGAGCATCGAGGAACGCATCCCGTATCTCGCCCGGCGTCAGGGATCCGTCAACCAGGGCTATTTCCCGATCCGGGAGACGACCATCATCCACCCGGACCTGGTCGAAGGCTGGGTGTTCTGCCGGCGCGCTTTCGACATGGACGGACGCAGCGATTTCGCGGCGGGCGCATTCTGGCCGATACCCGCATACGAGCCGCTTTTCCGCGGGGTCTGCGAGGCGCAGGAAGCACTGATCCTGCCGGTGATGCAGGGCATCCTGCGCTATCTCGGCTGCGATCCGCATCTGTATGACGACAGGCTGACACACACGAACTTCGGTTTCCGTCTGAATTACTACCCGCCGATCGCGAAGCAGCCAACGGGGGCCCCAGGGTCATCGGGCGGCCGCATGCTCGGGCACGAAGACGTGGACTTGTTCACTTTTCTGCCGGCGCCCTCGGTGGAGGGGCTGCAGGTGCTGAACCGGCGCAACATGAAGTGGATTCGACTCAGCGCGCCGCCGGGCAGCATCATTCTCAACACCGGAGATTACATGCAGCGCATCACCAACGATCGCCTGCCTTCCACGACGCACCGCGTGGCGCGACCGGGCGACCCACAATCATGCGAGCAGCCCCGCGTCTCGTTCCCGATGGCGGTTTACGTCCGGGAGAATGAGATGCTCGAGGTGCTGCCCTGCACCGGCGAACCGAAGTATCCGCCGATACGCGCCGAGACCTTCCACACGCGCATCACGAGCAAGTATTACGGCGACGACTACGCAACGCCGGACCATGCGCCCCGTAATCGCAGGCCCGAATAAGCCTGCCCCGTCCCGCGATTGCAGGGAATGGTGCCGTGACATTTTCGCGCCGGGCCCGGTCTATTGCATTGAATCCCCTGGCTCTGTATCAGTATGAAACGACGCGAATTCATCATCGGCGCCGCGGCGCTGGGCGGCACCACGCTCCTCGCGTGCGCGGAGAGCCGGCCGGAGCCGGCCGGCAACAAGGAGTTACTCGACGTGCAGAAAGACTGGAAGCAATTCCTGCCCGAAGATGCCGGCCTCAGCCTGTCCACGGAACCGGTCGAGCTGTCCGAGCAGGAGTGGCGGGAGCGCCTGACGCCTGCGCAGTTCGACGTGCTGCGCGAGGAAGGCACGGAAAGACCGTCCTCGAGCCCGCTCGACACGGAGAAGCGCGCCGGCATCTTCGCCTGCGCCGGCTGCGGCCTGCCGCTGTTCAGCTCCGAGATGAAGTTCGACAGCGGCACCGGCTGGCCGAGCTTTTTCACGGCGATCCCCGGCCATTCGGAGACCAAAACAGACTTCAAGCTGGTCTGGCCGCGCAAGGAATATCATTGCCTGCGCTGCGGCGGCCATCAGGGCCACATCTTCAAGGACGGTCCCGAACCGACCGGCGAGCGCTGGTGCAACAACGGCGTGGCACTGAAGTTTTATCCCGTCTGATCCTTCCGGCAGCGGGGCCCTGGGGCAGGGCCCCGCACCTTTCATCGTTTCGCCTGACCCATGCGGATTTCCGGAGTAAAGTCTGCCGGACACCGGTAGACTGTGGCCAATGGACAAGCGGACCGTGGCTGATGGCCCGCGGCGCGTTGGCGGCGGAATGGCAGCCTCCAATCACGATACGCGCGGTTCAGGAGGAATCGATGACCGGTGTCGCGGCTGCGGATGGGACAGGAATTCGCGCTCGAAGTCGACACCGTGAGACAGGCTCTGAACGGTGCCAAGCTCGCGGGCTGCAACAGCATGGGCCAGATCGCGCGTGCCGAAGGGCAGTTCAGCGGCTTTCATAACTGCACTGCCGTGGTGTGCTCGATTCCCGAGTAAAGCGAAAGCTGGTGTCGTGTCCCGCAAGTATGCGCGATAAATCGCGAGGGATCAGCCACCAGTCAAGGCGCGAGGAGGAGACATAGGGTGACCGTGCAACGACGAGCAACGCCGGATGGCGGGCTCAGACCGAGCGGGAATTGATGCATGACTTGTCGCGGGACACGACACTAGGCAAGGCGTGTCTGCTTCGGCGATGAAACCTTTGGCCACACCGCCTCACTGCCTCGTCGAGCTGCTTGCGCGATTGCTCGATCCAGTGAGCAGGACGCCGGCCTGCGGCGAGCTCGCAGCCACGCTCGGGGTTAGCGACCTGTTGTTTTTCACGCTCGATGACGAAATCGGGGTCCTGTTGCCCGCGCCGGGATTTCCTCAGACCCTGCCGGCCCGGGGGGGGGGCGTGGCGTGCATTTCTCGCCGCCTGCCCGGGGCAACAGGCGGCACGAGGCGGAACTTCCTTCGCCGACCAGTGGCCGGCTGTGGCCTGCACTTGGCATCATGAAGAGCGACACGCTTCTGGTTCTGATGGGAGGCACGCCTCGCCTGCCACCCCTTTGCGAGATCACTGAATTGCTTCCGCTGCTGGGGGCGGGCCTGCGGGCGAACAGGCCGCAGCCACGGCGCGCGGCAAATACCTCATCGAGAGCGAAGCCGCGCGTCGTTTCGGGGAGCTTAGGCGGGCGCTGGATACCGCGCGCCAGGCTGTTCACCTCGCGCTCCAGAGTGAAAAGAATCGCGCCCGGCAATTGCACCGGCTGGTCGACGTGGCCACCCGTATCGGAGCAGCGCGCGATACCGATTCGGCTGTGCGCGTCGTGACCGAAGAAGCCCGCCGGCTCATCGGCGCGCACCAGGCCATCACGAGCTTCAGCATCGATCAGGACTGGGCAAAGGCCGTCAACTGCGTTTCATTGTCGGATAAATACGCGTCATGGCGTGGTGACGACAAGGCTCTCCCGGATCCCGACATCCGATCGGTCCTGGCCCGCACGGACGGCCCCGTACGCCTTACGCAGGCCGAGCTCGAAACCCATCCTGCGTGGCAACAGGCCCGCCGGGAAACGGGCGCATGGCAGCCGATGAGAAGGCTGCCCGGACGCTCGTCGACGAGGCTCCCATCGTCGAGGAACCCCCCTCGCTGCGCATCCTGGTCGCCGACGACAATCGCGATGCGGCGGAGAGTCTGACCATGCTGCTGCAGATGGACGGTCATGTGGTGAACACGGTCTTCGATGGTGAGGCTGCGGTGAGGGCCGCCGTCGCATTTCGCCCTCACATCGTGTTTCTCGATGTGGGCATGCCGAAGCTGGCCGGTAATGAAGCCGCCCAAAGGATCCGCGACCAATCCTCCGCCAATGGCACACTCCTGGTTGCCCTCACGGGTTG
>JACDCP010000164.1 GCA_013817465.1 Gammaproteobacteria bacterium
CCTGGGCCGGCGGCAGGGGCTGACCGTCGCGGTAGGGGTAGAGCCGGAATTGCGGCGGCACGCCGCTTTCGAAAATGGTCATTTCCAGCGCGAAGTCGCCGTCGCGCAGCAGGCGGCCGTTGTGCGGGCCGCGCTCATAATCCCCTTCGGGGACGCGTTCATTTACCGGGTCGTTCCGGCCGCAGCCGGAGAGCGCGGCCAGCAGCAACGCGGTCGCGAGGGTGACCGCCAGGCGCGGTATCAATACGGGATTCATCGCTTCATCTCCTTTGTCGCTGCCGTGACGCCCAACGCACGGCCGGCGAGGCGTTCCAGCTCGACGAAGAACAGGTGGTAGTCGCGCGCGGCTTCGATGGCCTCGCGCTGAACGGTGAGCAACAGTTGCTGCGCGTCGACGAGCTCCAGATACGAATAACGGCCAAGCTCGTAGCCGTCTTCGGTGACGCGCAGCGCCTTCTCCGCCTGCGGAATCACGCGCTCGCGCAGGGTGTCTGCCTGGGTCCGCGCGTGCAGCAACTCCTGGTACAGCGCGTAGAGTGTGCGATAGAGATCCGCTCGAGCCGCGGCCTCGCGCGACTCCACGGCTTGCAAGCGGCTCTCGACCTCGCGCTCGTAGGGTACGGCGCGCGACGCAGCGCCCAGCGGAACCGATATCCCGAAGACCAGGGCCTGGTCGTCGAAGGCTTCCAGCCGGCGCACGCCGGCATTCAGGGTGACGTCGGAGCTGCGTTCGGATCGCGCGAGGGCGAGCTGTGCCTCCCGCACGCGCCGCTCTGAAGCGAAACGCGCCAGGTCGGGATTGCGGTCGAGGCTGGCCACCAGCGTCTGGAGTGGCTGCGGCTCCGGCAGATCGAAAAAGCTCGCATCTGCGATGACGAAATCCGGCTCGCGGACGTTCCAGGCGCTGGTCAGGGTGACGCGGGCGCTGTTGAGCTCGTGCCGGGCGTGTTCCTCGGCAATCTCGGCGCGCGCCAGGGCAATGGTGGCCTTGCTGCTTTCGGCCTCGCCGGCCTTCGCCGCGCGCACGCGTCGGGTGACGAGAGACTGGCTGCGCCGGCCGAGCTCGGTAGCACGGCGCGTAAGTACGAGCGCCTCCTGGTCGGCGACCACGTGTATGAAGCGTCGTGCCACTTCGGCCAGCAGATCGAGCCGCTGAGTGTCCTGCTCGACAGCGAGCAGGGCGCGCTCGCTGTCGGCCCGATCGATGCGGCGAGCACGTTTGCCGCCGCGTTCGATCACAGTGCCGAGACGCAGCGTCGTCTCCAGAGCGTCGATGCCGCGCAGATTGCCGCTGCCCAGGAAGTCCTCAGCCTCGACCCTCAGCTCCAGCGGCGGACGTAAGCCCGCCTGCTCGCGCCGACTTTCCAGCGCACGCAGCTCGAAGCCGGCGGCGCGCAGGCCCGGGTTCTCGGCCAGTGTTCGCGCTACCGCGTCGGTCAGCGTAATGGACGACGGCGGTTCATCGGTGACCGGTGAAACGGAAGAGGCGGGACGAGGAACATCAGACGCCGCCAGAGGCATCAAGGGCAGCGCAAGCAGCGCCAGCCCGACATGGAACATGCGGGACACGTACTTTTCTCCGGAAATCCACGGGCGCGCAGTGACGCGGCGCTTGCGCCGCGTCGCTCCGATCGATCAGACGTCGCCCGGCGGGCGACACGCAGCTTCGATCAGATGGCCGGTGGCCGGAAAGGCGTGGAGGCGTAGCCGGCCGTTGCGCCGGGCAAAGCCGGCAGGGGCGCGAAGACCCGGCTGAACATCAGATCCGCCATCACTTCGCCGACAGGCGGCCCGAAGGCGGGAACCCCTCCGTGAAAATGCCCCACGGTGAGCAAGTCCTCCGCCCAGTCGCCGGAATGCTCGTGGTCGACGCCCGCCGGGGCGGACGACACAGCCATGGCATGATGTCCCGTCGGGGCTGGCACGGATTGCATGGCGCTCGTCAATGCCATCAGTACGATGAGCACGAGGCCGGTAAGCGTGCGCATCCTCCGCTTGCGTCCTTGCCGTGATCTGTTATTGGGAGGTTGCATGCGAGGCGCCATACTAGGGGTAGCCGACGACATTGACAAGCATAGAGGTCGCGGGCGATCCGACCACGTGAGGCGGAGAGCTCGGGAACAAACCCGGACCGGCAACGGCGCGCACCGCGATAAAGACGCGACGCTCCCGTGGGAGCGTTTGACGCGGTTGTCGAACGAGCCCCGCATGTGCTCGCTATGCCGCCAGCGAAACGAGCAGGGCCGCGCCCCAGAGGATCAGACCGGCGCCGCTGGCATAGCCCAGCCAGTGCCCGGCGGGGGCGCCTTTCTCCAGCAGGACCAGCGCGGCCAGGCCGATGATCCAGTAGAGGTTCATGACGCCGCCGTAAAAGAGCAGGCCCATGAGCACCCAGCAGCAACCCAGACAATAGAGACCGTGCAGGGCGCCCATGCGCAGCGCGCCCCCGTGGCCCCTGCGCCAGTGCGTGGTGACGAATTCGAGCGGTGAGCGGCATTGGCGCAGGCAGGCGTGCTTGAGCGGCGTCAACTGATAGATTCCGGCTGCGATCAGCAAGCCGCCGCCGAACGCGACGCTGACGCTCGACATCTCCATCGCCGACAGCAGCCCGATTGTCTCCAGCCACCATTGCAATCCGGTGGCGGCCAGACTGAAACCGCTCCAGGCCAGCAGATAGCCGGCGCCGAAGACGCCGGTCGGAACGAAGGGCGCGCCCTGCGATCGCCACTTGCGGTTGGCGGCAGCGAAGAACAGGAGCATCGGTACCGCGCTCGGCAGCATCATGGCGATCATCATGATCCACCACATGACGAACATGAGCAGCGCATAAGTCGGCGTCCATGCCATCGGCATGTCCATCGGGCTGGACATGTCCATGCCGGCGCCAGCAAGCAGCCAGGCCCAGGCGAGCGCGATGACCGTGATCAGGCCGCCGAGCACGACCGCCCGGTCCCGCCTGACGACACTTTCCACGATGCTGGTCATGACACCGCCTGCGCGACGCGCAGCGAGTCCGGGAACTCCGGGTTCAGCCGACCGGGCCGGTCGGCGTCATGTGCAGCATCGTCAGGTGGCCGTGGCCGTTCGCCCAGTCGAGCGCGATCGGACGATCCGCGTGCGTCGTGCTGCTCGCATATTCAGCCTCGCGGTATTCGAAACCGTGCGGCAGCGAAACCCGCGCGCGATGCGCCTCGCCGGTGATCGGATTGGTAATGGGCCCGGTCTTTGCTTCAACCAGGCCGTCGACGGAAAAATGCGCCTTCCGGTTCTCGATGTCCGCCTCGAACTCGATGTGCGCGAAGCGGGGCTCGTGCATTTTTTCGAACGTCGTCGCAAAGACGTTGAACATCGTGGCGCCCGGTTCGGTTTCCTCGCCGGAGAGGATTTTGAGGATCGCTTCGCGCTGCGCCGGGTCGGCGCGCTCATCGACGATCGGCAACGCTTCTCCGCGGCCCTCGTGAATCGCCCCGGGCCAGGCAAAAAGTCCGACCCAGCGAAGGCCGTCGAGCTTCACCTTGCCAAAATGGCCCTCGTCGATGCGCATTGCGACGGCGGCTCGGCAGTTCCCGTGCGAGGGCAGCGAGTTGAATTGACACGGACAGCCCCAGTTGCAGTTGCAGGTGGTGACTTCCGGCCCGCGGATGCTCCAGTCAATGTAAGCCATGTTATTCGACCTCTGTTGCTCCGATGGCATCATGCCGGAAAAGTATAGCTCATGCGACGAGACGAGCCTTTACGACGAGCGGCAGGTGATCCGAAGCGATGCGGGCATCCCTCAGCGGAGATACATAGCTCGCCATGGGGCGCAGACCGCGCAAAAAGCACCTGTCCAGGGCGAACATCGGCAGCCGGGAGGGAAAGGTGCGGATCGGCGGCACGACATCGAGGAGCGCGGCCAGCGATCGGGCTACCGGACCTCTGGCGCGCAGCTCGTTGAAATCGCCGAGCAGGATGGTCGCCACGTCCCGCTGCGAGTCGATCACTGTGGCGAGACGCCGGCTCTGTGTGCGCCGTTCGATGCGATTCAAGCCGAAGTGCGTGGTGATCACGCGAAGGGATACACCCTGCCAGTCGCAGACGACCTCCAGCGCACCTCTGGGCTCCCTCGACGCCACGGCCAGGTCGTGGCGGATAAGCTTCAGGACCGGCAGGCACGTGAACAGCGCGTTGCCGTAGCGACAGTCGAATCGCTCGCAGACATCACCCTTTACCGCGTGCATGCCCAGTCTCGACGCGAACCAGTCGACCAGCGGCCCGTCGTCGTGGCTCCGATCGTAAAATTCCTGCACGGCGACGATGGCCGGGGCTTCGGCAGTGATGATCGCCGCGATGCGTTCCGGGTCGAAACTCCGGTCCGTACCGATGCATCCATGCACGTTGTAGGTCATGACCGTAAGTGGCTGCATCGTGCGGTACTATACTGCACGCCCTGCCGGCCCTGACGGCTTCCCGACGCTCGACAGGTCGCCGGGAACTGCAGGGTGGGCGGGCGGCAATTGAGCATGAACAGCCATCGGGGGAAAGCTCGCGTGCAAACGGGAACTCGACGTATCGTCGGCTGGCTCGCGGCTTTGGCCGTCGCAGTGGTGCTGCCTGTCATCGTCGTGGGCCGATGTTCAGTGGCGGATTTCGGGACCGCTCCCGACACATCGAGCCTGCGCAGCGCGCAGGCGAAGAGCGAGGGCATGACCAGGAAAGAACTTACCGCCGCGGAAGAGCGTTTCGCCGGCCTGGAGCCGAGGCTGGACAATTCGCCGTTGAGCGCCGGCAACCGGGTGACACTGCTTCTGGACGGTGAGGGAACCTATCCCGCCATGCTCGACGCAATCGCGGGCGCCCGCAATCACATTCATCTCGAAACCTACATCATGCTCGATGACGAGGTGGGCAACCGGTTCGCCGACGCGCTTATCGCTCGCAGCAGGGACGGTGTGGCCGTGCGGCTGATCTACGACGGCTTCGGCGGCACCGATGCAAACGATTTCTGGAAACGGCTCACGGATGCCGGCGTGCAGGTTTTCGAGAATAATCCGCCGGAGCCGACCGAAAACGCCGACGTCACGAGTTACAACAACCGGGATCATCGCAAGATACTGGTCGTCGACGGCAAGATCGCGTTCACCGGCGGCATCAACATTTACGATGTGTATGCGAACCGCGCCACCGACGACTCGGGAGGCAGCCTGAAGGGCAGCGGCGCAAGCAGCCCCTCGAAACCCAAGAACATGCGCTGGCGCGATACGCACCTGCGGATAGAAGGACCTGCCGTGGCGGAGCTGCAGAAGCTGTTCGTTGCGCAGTGGGAGCAGGAAAACGGCAGCATCGAGGATGGCGACTTGTATCCGAAGCAGCGGCGCATGGGCCGCGCCAGCGTCAAGATACTGGCTGGTGTCGGCGACAACGCGAAACCGTCCGAGATTTACGCCGCGTATTTGAATGTCATCGGCAAGGCCGAGAAACGCATCTGGATCACGCAAGCGTACTTCGTTCCGAATGACGAGTTCATGATCGTGCTTCGCGAGGCGGCGCAGCGCGGAGTGGACGTCAAGATCATTCTGCCGGGCAAGACCGATGTCGCCCTCATCCGTCATGCGTCGCGGGCGCTTTATGGAAAGCTGCTCGAAGCCGGGGTGCAGATCTTCGAGTTTCAGGACGCTATCCTGCACGCCAAGACGGCGGTCGTCGACGACGTCTGGTCCACCGTCGGTTCGAGCAACCTCGATTTCCGGAGCTTCCTCATCAACGACGAAGTCAACGCAGTCGTCATCGACGCAGCTTTCGCGGGCGAGATGGAACGGGCTTTCCTGGCCGATCTCGAGGACACGAGACAGATCACGCTCGAGAGCTGGAAGAACCGGCCGCTCGGCTACAAGCTGATCGAAGTCGCGGCGGGCTGGTTCAAGCCGTGGATCTGACCGGTCGGTGAACGATTCTTCGGGATCCTGCCCGAGCGGCGCCAAGCACAGGCTCACCTACGCAGCAGAAGGTCGTAGACGAGCCCCGCGGCGGCCGCGAGCGCCAGAGTCAGCAGCATGCCCCAGCGCAGGCGTAGCAGGGCGAACAGCGCGCCAGCGGTGATGAGCAGCGACGCCACGTCGAGCGTGGCGAAATCGGGCACGAGCAGACGCATGCCGAGCACTCGCTCGGTTTCGACGCGCGCAAACATGACGTGCAGCGCAAACCAGACGGCGAGATTGAGTATGACGCCGACGACCGCCGCCGTGATCGCCGAGAGCGCGGAGCTCAGCAGCCGATTGCCGCGCAGGTGCTCGATGTAGGGCGCGCCGAGAAAAATCCACAGGAAACACGGCACGAAAGTCACCCACGTCACGATGATGGAGCCCAGCACGCCGGCGGTCATGGGGCTGAAAAACTCGGGGTTGCGGTATGCGCCCATGAAGCCGACGAACTGCACGACCTGGATCAACGGGCCGGGCGTGGTCTCGGCCATGCCGAGCCCGTCGAGCATTTCGCCGGGGCCGAGCCACTGGTAGGTTTCGACGGCCTGCTGTGCGATGTAGGCGAGCACCGCGTAGGCGCCACCGAACGTCACCATCGACACCTTGCTGAAAAACAAGGCCTCGCGGCTCAGGACATGCTCGTTGCCGATGGCCCACACGAGCAGGCCGACGGGAACCCACCAGACCGCCAGCCAGACCGCCAGGACGCGCGCTGTGTGGGAGCGACTCGGCCGCGCGCCAGCCTGCGCCGAGTCGGCGATCGCAGTAGCAGGTTCTGTGCCTCCATGGCGCAATACATCGAACAGATCCGGCCACAGCCGTCCGCCGAGAAGACCGATCAGACCTGCGGTCAGGATGATGAGCGGAAACGGAATCGCGAGGAAGAACAGGCCGACGAACGCAAGTGCCGCGATCGTGACGGCAGCGGCGTTCTTGAGCGCGCGCCGGCCGATGCGCAGCACGGCCTCGAGCACGACGGCGAGCACTGCGGCCTTGAGACCGAAGAACAAGGCCTGCACGATGGCCAGATCCTGGTACAGGGCGTACAGGATCGAGAGCACGAGAATCGAAACGAAGCCCGGCAGGACGAACAGCGTTCCGGCGACGAGCCCGCCGCGCGTGCCGTGCAGGAGCCAGCCGATGTAGGTGGCGAGCTGCTGGGCCTCGGGGCCGGGCAGCAGCATGCAGTAATTCAGGGCATGCAGAAAGCGCTTCTCGTCGATCCAGCCTTTCTC
>JACDCP010000331.1 GCA_013817465.1 Gammaproteobacteria bacterium
GGTGAATGGTGCCCATCACTGCCTCGAATCCGTTCAAGTGGCGCCACTATCCGGGTGACATTATCATGTGGTGCGTGAGATGGTAGTTGCGATTTCCAATCTCGTTCACGCATATGTCGGAGATGGCTGCCGAGCGAGGCCTTGTGATCGATGCCAGTTGCATCTGGCGATGGGTCCAGGTCTTCGGTCCGGAGTTGGACAAGCGTTGTCGTCGACATCTGAAGCCAACCAACCGAAGCTGGAGGCTGGATGAGACGTACATCAACATCAAAGGTCGGGATCGATTCCTGTATCGAGCTGTGGACTCGACAGGGCAGACGATCGACTTCCTCCTGACCGATCGTCGGGATGCAGAAGCGGCCAAGCGATTCTTCCGGAGAGCGCTGCTGAATGAAGGCAACTCGATGCCGCGCGTCATCAATGTAGATAAGAATCCCGCTTATCCGCGTGCGGTCGAGGACTTGAGGGCAGACGGAACAATCGGCCAAAGTATAGTGGACCCAGGATTTCAGACCAGGCAATAAGCTAATATTTCGACGGAGTCGTTAACGGGAGAGGCTGATGACGACGACGAGAAAACAGCATAGTCCGAAGTTCAAAGCGCAGGTGGTGGTGGAAGCGATCCGAGGCGAAAAAACGCTGAGCCAGCTGGGGTCGCAGTTCAAGGTGCATCCGATTCAAATTGCGAAGTGGCGCAAATCGGCGCTGGAGCATCTGCCGGAGCTTTTTGTGGATGGGCGGGCGCGTCAGAGCAACGCCGGTCAGGCGGAGACGGACGCGCTCTATGAGCAGATCGGCCGTTTGAAAGTGGAACTGGACTGGCTCAAAAAAAAAGTCGGCATGCTCGACTGAGGAACTGCGCCAGCTGGTGGAGCGGGATCATGCCGAGATCAGCGTTCGCCGGCAATGCGAGTTGCTGGGAGTAAGCCGGGCTGGTCTTTATTACGAGCCGCAGGGCGAAAGCAAAGAGAATCTGCAATTGATGAGACTGCTGGACGAGCAATACACGCGGACGCCATTTTACGGAAGTCGAAAGATGACGGAATGGCTTCGGACAAAAGGCTTTACAGTCAACCGCAAGCGGGTATCGCGGTTGATGGCCTTGATGGGAATCGAGGCTGTCTACCCGAAGCCGAAGCTGAGCCAGCCGGGGGAAGGCCACACGATCTATCCCTACCTGTTGGGCGGGATCGAAGTGTGTCGCGTCAACCAGGTTTGGAGTACGGACATCACGTATATCCGGATGGCGCATGGCTTTGTCTACTTAGTGGCTGTGATGGATTGGTTCAGCCGGTACGTGTTGAGCTGGTCGCTGTCGTTGACGATGGGACTCGACTTCTGCGTCGAGGCGCTGAAGTGCGCTTTGCGGCGGGGACGGCCGGAGATCTTTAACAGCGATCAGGGCTCGCAGTTCACCAGCGAGAAATTCACCGGCGAGTTGCAGGCCAGAGAAATCGCGATCAGTATGGATGGGCGTGGACGCTGTATGGACAACATTTTCATCGAGCGGCTGTGGCGGTCGCTCAAATATGAGGAGGTGTACCTGAAAGATTACGCATCGGTGAGGGAAGCTCGGACGGGCATCGAAAGCTACTTCCGCTTCTACAACCAGGAGCGCCTGCACCAGAGTCTCGATTACCGGACACCGGCTGCGCTCTACAGGGAGCGTGCGTGAACGCAATGACGCAGCGAGCAAAAAGGAAGAGAGCATTTATAAACTCGGGGACTCTGTCCCCGAACCCCTGGGATTTATCGCTTTTGCGCCAGAATGATTGCTTTACACTGAAGGCACTTGAACGGAGAACAGGGCTCCGCAGGGATGCGACCCGAGCGCCGATTCAAGGGCCGGAATGGCAAGGGACGGCTTCGATGCCGACGCCGTCCCATACACAAAATCAGACCCGCCGGACATTAGCAAATGGAAGGCAAAAAATGGTCTTGACAATGGGGTCCACTTTACCCCCCGCTGTTGCCCAGCGATATCAAATAAAGTTTCGGCCGTGTTCAACTGATAGAAGCAATCCGCGACGCGCTGCACCTGGACAAGGCGCGGCCCGGGCTCGCACACCGGTCATTCTCACGATTGCCATTCGATACCGTTTACACAACAAATTTTGACCTGTTGCTGGAGCATGCATACACCGAGGAAGGCGGACCGTACAGATCCCTGGCTGGGAACTCCAGTTGCCGTTTCCACGCAGGAAGAACAGCATCCAGCATTATCA
>JACDCP010000165.1 GCA_013817465.1 Gammaproteobacteria bacterium
GAACACGGTCCTGTCGATCCCGATGCTGATGTGTATGGGCGGAGCGAGCCACGGCCTGCCTTTTTAAAGCTGCATGGCCGAGGGACCGCCTGATTCGATCGCCGAGGATGTGGGGCGCGCGCTTGCCGAGGACCTGGGACGAGGCGACCTGACGGCCGCGCTCGTTCCGGCTCAGACGAATGCGCGCGCGAGTATCTCGTGCCGCGAGACGGCCGTGCTCTGCGGCACGCCATGGGCCGATGCCGTCTTCGCCCGCCTGGACCGGCGCGTCCGCACCGAATGGCTGCTCCGTGACGGCGACCCGGTGGCGGCGGGCCAGGAGATCGGCCGGCTCATTGGGCCGGCGCGCGCCATTCTCACCGGTGAGCGCACCGCGTTGAATTTTCTGCAAGTGCTGAGCGGTACCGCGACCGCGACACGCGCGTATGCCGATGCCATTGCGGGTACCGGTTGCACCCTGCTCGATACGCGCAAGACCCTGCCCGGGCTCCGCGCGGCGCAGAAGTATGCGGTGCGCTGCGGGGGCGGCCGGAATCATCGCATGGGACTGTACGACGCGGTTCTCATCAAGGAAAACCACATCGCGGCCGCGGGCGGTATCGGCGCGGCATTGGCCGAAGCCCGCCGCCGCGCTGGCGGACGACCCGTGGAAATCGAAGTCGAGACACTTGCGCAACTGGATGAGGCATTGCAGGCGGGGGCCGAGCGGTTGCTGCTCGATAATTTTTCACTCGACGAGCTGAGCCAGGCCGCGGGCGTCGCGCGCGACTGGCGTGGGGCGACCGGCCGTGAGGTGTGGCTCGAGGCGTCCGGCGGCGTGGATCTGGCGGGTGTGCGCCGAATCGCAGCCACGGGTGTCGATTTCGTATCGGTCGGTGCGCTGACGAAGCACCTGCGGTCGATCGATCTTTCTCTGCGATTCCGATAACAAATAATAGCCGGAGATCGGGTCATTCGAGGCGTCTGCTAGTATCCAGCAGGGCGCGTTGCGAATTGCAGGGCCGAATTCATGCGGCCAGAGGTTCAGGATATCGATGACGATTTTGATCTGGACAGGCATTGCAGTTGCAGTCGGCTTGACGCTGGCGTACATGCGGCTTTCGCTGATCGTCTGGACCCTCGTCGCGATCGCGCTCATCGCACTCGCGCAGCTCATTGCCGGCGAGTTTTCGCTACTGCCCTGGCTCGTGCTCGTTGTTGTCGCCCTGCCGCTCAACCTGAAGCCGCTGCGGCGGGCAGCGCTGAGCAAACGCCTGCTGAAATGGTTCCGTTCGGTATTGCCGCCGATGTCGGCTACCGAGCGCGCGGCAATCGACGCGGGCTCGGTCTGGTGGGACGGCGAGCTGTTCAGCGGGCGTCCTGACTGGCGAAAACTGCTGAACACGCCCGCGCCTGTTCTCAGTGCCGAGGAACAAGCCTTCCTCGACGGTCCGGTCGACGAGCTCTGCGGCATGCTCGACAACTGGCAGATCGAGCACGAGCTCAACGATCTGCCTCAGGCAGCCTGGCGTTTTCTCAAATCCCGGCGTTTCTTCGGCATGATCATCCCGAAGCGCTATGGCGGCCTCGAATTCACACCGCGCGCGCAGTCCGAGGTCGTCATGCGTATCGCCACGCGCAATGTGTCGGCCGCGGTGACGGTCATGGTGCCGAACTCACTCGGGCCGGGCGAATTGCTGCTGCTTTACGGCACCGACGAGCAGAAGGACTGGTACCTGCCACGTCTCGCCGACGGCCGGGAAATCCCCGCATTTGCCTTGACCGGCCCCTACGCCGGCTCGGACGCGGGCGCGATGGCCGATACCGGGGTGGTCTGCCGGCAACGCATCGACGGCGAGGAGGTGCTCGGCTTTCGACTGAACTGGGACAAACGCTACATCACGCTCGGCCCGGTCGCGACGCTGCTCGGGCTCGCCTTCAAAGCCTATGATCCCGACGGCCTGCTCGGTTCGAAGCGCGAGCTCGGCATCACCTGTGCACTGATTGCGACCGACACGCCCGGGGTCGAGATCGGCAACCGTCACCGGCCGGGCGCTGCGTTTCAGAACGGGCCAACCCGCGGCCAGGACGTGTTTATCCCGTTGCAGGCGGTCATCGGCGGGCGCGAACGCATTGGCGACGGCTGGCGCATGCTGATGAATTGCCTGGCCGTCGGCCGTGCCATCTCATTGCCCGCGCTCGGCACAGCGGCTGGCAAGCTTGCCGCACGCACGACAGGCGCCTACGCCAGGGTGCGCCGGCAGTTCCGCGTACCGATCGGCCGGTTCGAGGGGGTCGAGGAGGCGCTCGCACGCATCGCCGGCACGACGTACCGCATGGACGCAGCACGCTGCATGACCGCCGGCGCCTTGTCGGCCGGCGAGAAGCCGTCGGTGCTGTCGGCAATCTTGAAGTATCACAACACCGAAGGCATGCGCCGCGTCATCAATGACGCGCTGGACGTGCATGCCGGTCGCGGCGTATGCACAGGGCCGGGCAACTACCTCGCCTCCACCTACCGCGCTGTCCCCGTGGCCATCACGGTCGAAGGCGCGAATATCCTGACACGCAGTCTGATCATCTTCGGTCAGGGTGCGATTCGCTGCCATCCGTATCTGCTGCGCGAGATGCGCGCAGCAGCAGAACCGGATGAGCGGCGCGCGCTTGCTGAATTCGATGAAGCCTTGTTCGCGCACATAGGCTTTACGGTCAGCAATGCCGCGCGCGCATTCGTGCTCGGCTTCACCGGCGCGCGCTTCACGGCCGTGCCGGAGCGCGGTCCGGCACGGCGGCTCATGCAGCAGGTCACACGCATGAGCGCCACCTTCGCCTTCGTCGCAGACGTGGCGCTGCTGATGCTGGGCGGCGAGATGAAGCGGCGCGAAAAGCTGTCCGCCCGTCTCGGTGATATTCTCAGCCACCTCTACATGGCCTCGGCCTGTCTCAAGCAGTTCGCCGATCAGGGGCGGCAGGAAACCGACCTGCCGCTCGTCGAATGGACCGTGCGCGATTCCCTGGCGCTCATGCAGAAACAACTCGAGGAGGTATTGCAGAACTTTCCGTCGCGGGCCATCGGTGCTGTGTTGAAGCGCATCGTGCTGCCGCTCGGCCGGCCCTATGTGCCGCCCGATGACGCCCTCGGCGCGCGGATTGCGCGCCTGTTGCTGAGCCCATCGTCGACCCGCGACCGTTTGACGCAGGGCATGTATCTTCCCCGTGACGGCGGTGACCCGGTCGGCCTCATGGACCTGGCGCTGGAAAAAGCCGTGGGCACCGAGCAGCTCGAGCAGCGAGTGCAGGAAGTGACCGGACGGCGTCTTGAGCTGTTCGACTATGAAGCGACGCTCAGCGCCGGCCTCGAGGCGGGTGCGATCAACGCCGCGGAAGCGGATCAGATACGCGAGGCCCTGGAGCTCGCCGATCGCGCAATCCAGGTCGACGAATTCACGCCCGCCGAAGCGGCGGCGAAGGCAAGTCCGTCGCCTGGCGTAGCACGCACGGGTTGACGACGCCGGCTGAAGCCGGCCCTACGGCGTGGGGGCCGGCCCGATTCAGGTGGCAGTGCGAGGGATACGCTTGGGTTCGGAAACGCCGTAGCCTTGCGCGTAGTCCACGCCGATGCCTCGCAGCATGGTGATGATCTCTTCGTTTTCGGCGAACTCGGCGATGGTCTGCTTGCCCGTCAGATGGCCGATTTCGTTGATCGAGCGCACCATTTCGCGATCGATGGGGTCGTGCAGGATTTCTTTCACGAAGCTGCCGTCGATCTTGAGAAAATCGACCGGGAAATGCTTGAGATAGCCGAACGATGACAACCCCGTGCCGAAGTCGTCCAGCGCGAATTTGCAGCCCAGCTCCTTGAGCGATTGTATGAATCGGTTGGCCTGGGAATAGCTCGCGATCGCCGCAGTTTCGGTAATCTCGAAACAGATTTTCGTGGCATCCAGCCCGCTGCGCTGGAACTGTTCGATCACGAACGGCAGGAACTTGTCGTCGTTGAGGCTCTGACCGGACAGATTGATGGAGCACATCGCCAGGCGCTCACGCTCGTCGGCTTCCGAAACCAGCCAGCGGAACGCATTGTCGACGACCCAGCGATCGATGTTCGGCGTAATGCCGTAACGCTCGGCGGCGGCGATGAAAAGCTCGGGCGAAATCAGGGAGCCGCTTTCGTCCCGCATGCGCAGGAGCAGCTCGTAATGCGCGCCTGTGTCGTTGTTCTGCAGCGGCAGGATGGTCTGCCGGAACAACTCGAAGCGGGATTCCTCCAGCGCGTTGTTGATGCGCGCCGCCCACTGCATCTCGCGGCGCCTGCGCATCAGGTCGATATCGTTCTCGGCATAGCTGTGGATGCGGTTGCGCCCGGCTTCCTTGGCCGCCGCGCAGGCACTGTCTGCCGCGCTCAGTACCGTGGCCACTTCCTCATTGTCCGCGGCGAGCGGCACCACGCCGACGCTCGCGCTCAGGCGGAACGTGCGATCGTCCCAGACGAACTTGAAATCGCGCACCGCTTCGCGCAACGACTCGGCCGTGGCC
Organism: Gammaproteobacteria bacterium; assembly: GCA_013817465.1. Taxonomy (GTDB): domain Bacteria; phylum Pseudomonadota; class Gammaproteobacteria; order Steroidobacterales; family JACDCP01; genus JACDCP01. The sequence goes on from JACDCP010000165.1 coordinate 4,516, forward strand.
ATGGCTTCGTCCAGCGAGCAGCTCTCCAGCAGCAGGCCGAACTCGTCGCCGCCGAGCCGCGCGAGCGTGTCGCGCCAGCGGATCTTCGATTTGAGCAACGCGCCGAGCTGGCCGAGCAGTGCGTCGCCCGCGCTGTGCCCGCAGGAGTCGTTGATGATCTTGAACTGATCGAGATCGAGATAGCAGATCGCGTAGGACGTCTCGCGCGCCTTGGCGCTCTTCAGGGCGCGCTCGAGGCGGTTCTCGAACTCGCGGCGGTTGACGAGCCCGGTGAGGATGTCGTGACTCGCGTGATAGCTGAGGCGGCGATTGAGCTCGCGCGACTCGCTCACGTCGTGGAACACCAGGACGCCGCCCGAAACCTTGCCCATGCCGTCCTGAATCGGCGCGGCCGTGCTTTCGATGTACAACTCATTGCCGTCGCGCCGGATCAGCAGGGTCGGGCGCACTGACTTGATCGGTCGGGCCCGGCGGATCGCGACCGCCAGCGGATTTTCGATCGGCTCACAGGTCTCCTCGTGAAAGCCGCGGAAAATTTCGTCCACTGGCCGGCCGGACGCGTCGTCGAGTTTCCAGCCGGTCAAACCTTCGGCAACTGGATTCAGATATTCGACCATACAGGCGGAATCGGTCGTCACCACGCCGTCGCCGATCGATTGCAGCGTGATCTGCGCGCTCTCCTTCTCGCGGAACAGGGCCTCCTCGTAGAGCTTGCGTTCGGTGATGTCCAGCTCGACACCCACCAGGCGCTTCAACCGGCCGTGCTCGTCCTGCAGCGCCCTTGCGCGGCTCAACACCCAGCGCCACTCGCCGTTGCGGTGGCGCATGCGGTGCGTGCTCTCGAACAGATCGGTGTGCCCTTCCAGATGCTCGCGGATCGACGTCTGCACGCGCGCCATGTCGTCGGCATGCACCAGGCTGCGCCAGTCCGGCACGACGCCGTCCGCCGAGTCGGCGTCGTAACCGAGCATCGACTTCCAGCGCGGCGAGAAATACATCCGGTTCGACTGCACATCGAAGTCCCAGACTCCGTCATTGGCGCCGTAGGTCGCCAGCTCGTTGCGTTCCTCGATGCTCTCGAGCTGCAGGGAGATGCGCAGGCGTTCGAGGCCGGACGCGAAGCTCGCGCCGAGCAGCTTGAGCAGCAGGTGCAGATCGGCGTCCCAGCGCTCGTGCGGCTGGCCGCTGCAGAGCGCGATGAATCCGCTCGGGCGGCCGTCCACCTCGAAGCCCATGAGGAGCACGGACGCTATCTTCAGATCGGCAAAGCGCTGCCCTTCCGCGGCGACCGCGCGCCGCGGCTGCGAAGTGTCATCGATCTCGAGCAGCCGCATGTGCGAGAGTCGTGTGCGAATCCACGGCCAATCCGCCAGTGACTCACCCTCGAGCACGTCCGGATTGAACGGCGCGAACACAGCCGCTGCCGAATACAACTTCTCGATGCGGGTGTGGAGCTCGTCGAACAAAGCGATGATAGCGGCGTCGCTGCCGGTCGCCTCGCGCAGCGATTGCAGGCATTGCGTGATGTGTTCGTCCGTCTCTCGGCGTGGCAGGCTTTGCAGGTCGACCGCGATCTTGGTCGCGATCACATCGACGGCGATGCGTTTCGGCGCAGCGTAGCGCCCGAGCAAGTCGTGCCGCGAAAGGTCCTCTTCGGACGTCTGCTCTGTGCGGCCGGGCTCGAGCAGCGATGGCATGCCGTCAACCGCCGCCTGTACCGTGCCCCGCGCAGTCGGAATGTCGTACGTGTAAAAAGTTGTGGTTCTGATTTTGTGTCAAGGTACGACCACCCGCCACAAGGGCTCCAGCGCCGGCAGAAACAAGCAGTCCGCTTCTGAAGAGTCGAACCCTTTTCAACATAATATCCTGCTAGGGAATATATTCCCGATTCAGCCTATTTTGACATGCTTTTCGAAGAAAACAAGATAAGCTTCTGTAATTGCCTCAAAAAGCGGATAGGCGCAAGTACCGGGCATGCCGGTGGAGAAGCACGAACGGCTACCGCTGGAACAGAAAGCGTGGTGCCGGGAAGAGGATTCGAACCTCCGACCTATCGATTACGAATCGATTGCTCTACCAACTGAGCTATCCCGGCATGGGGCGCGCAGTATATCAGGCTGCTCAAAAACCTTGTTTTTCAGCAGCCTGATAAGCGATGCAGGTATGCATCACCCTTTTCGAGACCTGCAGGTTTTTGAAGATGCGCGCGATCCGAAAATCACACTTTTGGGATCGCAGCGTTGAAAAAGCCATGGACGGCTTTTTCAACATCCTGATAAGAAATGCGCCGGAGCCGGGCAACGACGCGGCGCGTCAGCGTTGGTTGCGCAGGCGGATCACGACGTCGATGCCCTCCGCCTCTGTGCCGGGCGGCAGCTCCGGCAGTCGCTGGAACTCGATAGCGCCCGGCGGCAGGTCGCACAGCTCACCTGTGTCCGCATTGTAGAAGTGATGGTGCGGCGCTGTGGTCGAGTCGTAGAACAGACGCGTCGGATCGACATTGACCTCGCGCGCGAGACCCTTGCTCACGAACAGCTTGAGCGTGTTGTAGACAGTCGCCTTGGAGACTTTCGAGCCGGCGGCCCGCGCCACGCCCAGAAGTTGCTCGGCCGACATGTGTTGCGGTTTTGCGAACAGCGCTTCGCCG
>JACDCP010000008.1 GCA_013817465.1 Gammaproteobacteria bacterium
GCGCCCGGCGATGAAGTTCGAACGGACCTGATCCGGAGAATATGCCATCGAGAACTTGCCGGGCGTATCGGCGGCCAGCTTGTCGACCATATCGATGAGCTCGTCGGCGAGCGCCGCAGCACCGCCCTCCTCCTCGTATTCCGACGGGATGTAAATCGACATGAACACCGCATCGAGCCCGCCGGCGCGAGCCCGTGGATAGTCGAAGTCACCCGATTCCGTGCGCCGTGAGACATCCTCCAGCTTCTCATGCAGCCGCCAGGGCGCGTCGATATGCGTATCGACGATGATGTGCTCGCGGGCGATGCGCCGCGCTTCTTCCAGCCGGGCGGCATCATCCGATGACCGATCGCACCCCGCGGCGGCAACGGCAAAAGCGAATAAGCACAGTGATGTCCGCATGACCCGGTTTTCCTTGCTTTCGGTGTCGGCATGCTTGCAGACCGGCATAAGCGCGGGCTTGCCGGCAACCGGCCTGCGGCCGTTTCTCCGGCCTGCGAAGTTTGAGCAGTGCCCGCGCGCGAGGTTATACGTGACGCCTCGACAACGCAATTCGCTGCCGGACGGGGAATATCCGATAGAATGCTGCTGTTTCCGGCAGAAGGAATGAGCTCATGCGCCGTTTTCTTGCCAGCGTGCTCGGCGCGCTCGCCATGACAACCACTGTGCACGCCCAGGAGCCCGCGCCCGAAGTTGCGATCGTCATTCACGGTGGGGCCGGCACGATTTTGCCTGAGGAAATGTCGCCGGCACGAGAAGCCGGATTCCGCGAGAAACTCACCGAGGCCCTGCGCGCCGGCCATGCGCGGCTCGAAGACGGCGCGGATGCGCTGGATGCGGTCGTGGCGGCGATCCTCATTCTCGAGGACTCCCCGCTATTCAATGCCGGCAAGGGTGCCGTATTCGCGAGCGACGGCGCCAACGAGCTCGACGCCGCCATCATGGACGGTCGGAGCTTGAGCGCCGGGGCGGTTTCCGGCGTCCGTCACGTCGCCAATCCGATCGAGCTCGCGCGCCTGGTCATGGAGCACTCGCCGCATGTCATGCTCTACGGTGAAGGCGCCGAGGAGTTCGCGCTGAGCCGGGGCATATCGCTGGTGCCGCAGTCCTACTTCTTTACCCGGCATCGCTGGGAAGAGCTGGAAAAGGCCCGTGACGAAGAACTGCAGCAGCGCAAATCGACGGTGCCGCAGTCGGGCACCGTTGGCGCCGTTGCGCTGGACGCGCGCGGCAATCTCGCTGCCGGCACGTCCACGGGCGGCACCACGAACAAGCGCCTCGGACGCATCGGAGACTCGCCCATTATTGGCGCAGGCACTTATGCCGACAACGCGAGCTGCGCAGTTTCGGGTACCGGCCACGGTGAGTATTTCATTCGCTCCGTGGTGGCCCACGATATCGCGTCGCTGATGCGCTATCAGGGGCTCACGGTCGAAGAAGCGGCGGAAAAGGTCGTGCTGGAGAAACTCGTCGAGCGCAAGGGCGAAGGCGGCGTGATTGCGCTCGATGCCGACGGCAATATCGCCATGCCATTCAACACACCGGGGATGTACCGCGGCTATATTGACAAGGCAGGGCAACTCGCCGTCAAGATTTACGCGGACGAGTAAGGCCGAATTTATTCGGCTGACCGCGTTTTGTGTCAAAACCATGACAGTGCGGCCGTCGAAGTCACGCGCGTAGCGCAGGCAACCGCGCCAACCATCGTCCTGTGAATAAGTCCGGCGCGGTTCTCCGCATCTGCCTTTGGTCGGGGCCACGCAACGTGTCGACCGCCCTGATGTACAGCTTTGCGCAGCGGTCCGACACCGTCGTCGCCGATGAGCCTCTGTACGGACATTACCTGCGCGTCTCCGGCGCCGCGCATCCGGGCCGTGCGGAAGTCCTCGAGGTCATGGACACTGATGGCGACCGCGTGATGCGCAAGTTCACCGCGCAGACGGCAGAGGCGCCCGTTTTGTTCATGAAACACATGGCGCATCATCTCATCGGCCTGAACACCGACTTTCTGGCACGCACGGCGAATGTGCTGCTGATTCGCGACCCGCGGGATATGTTGCCCTCGCTGACGCGCCAGCTTCCGCAGGCAGGACTCGACGATACCGGTCTCGCCCGGCAGCACCGCTTGTTCGACGATATACGCGCGATGGGGCAGGCTCCGCCGGTGCTCGATGCAGGCCGGTTGCTCGGCAATCCCCGCGAAGCGCTCGCATCGCTCTGCGACCGCCTCGGCATCGCTTTCGATTCCGCGATGCTGCAATGGCCGGCCGGGGCGAAGCCGTACGACGGCGTATGGTCTCGCCATTGGTATGAAAACGTGCATCGCTCGACCGGGTTCGTTGCCGATTCGTCCGGACGCAAGGCCTTTCCCGATCGCCTGCGCCCGCTCCTCGAGGAGTGCCGGACGCATTACGATTACCTGCTTTCGTTCGTCATCTAGCCGAGATAACTTGGCAGTCGCAAATGAATCATCAGAGGTCCGGCTTCGTGAATAATCCGGGCTCAATACTTCCGGACCCGCGTAACGCCGATATCCTCGTCTGGGTGGGCAACGGCCTGAAGCCGCGCGCGGAGGCGAAAGTCTCGGTGTTCGACAGCGTCGTGCAGGGCGGCGATGCGGTATGGGAGGGCTTGCGCGTCTATGACGGTCGCATCGCCGAACTGGATGCGCACCTCGACCGGTTGTCGGATTCCGCGAAGGCGATGGCTTTTGACAGCATCCCGGCGCGCGAATCGGTGAAGGCCGCTGTATTCGAGACACTCGAAGCCAACGGCATGCGCGACGGTGCGCACATTCGCCTCACGTTGACGCGCGGCGAGAAGATCACGTCCGGCATGAATCCGCGGAACAACCGCTCCGGGCCCTGCCTCATCGTGCTCGCGGAATGGAAGCCGCCGGTTTACGGCGCCAGGATGCTCAGGCTGATTTCGTCATCCGTGCGCCGCAACAGCGCGCAATGCCTCGACTCGAAAATCCATCACAACAATCTGATCAACAACATACTCGCCTGCATCGAAGCCAATGCCGCAGGCGCCGACGGCGCATTGATGCTCGACCTGAACGGCTTCGTCGCGGAAACCAACGACACGAACGTCTTCCTCGCCAAACGGGGAAGCATCGTGACGCCGACGGCCGATAGTTGCCTGCCCGGCGTCACGCGACGCATGGTCATCGAGATCGCGCGCGAGGAGGCGATTCCGGTCGAGGAGCGCAATGTCTCGCTGACAGAGATTTATGCAGCCGACGAGGTCTTCACGACCGGCACCATGGGTGAGCTGGCGCCGGTCGCGGAAGTGGACGGCCGCAGGATCGGCGAGGGCAGGGCGGGCTCGATGACGCGGCGCCTGCAGGAGCTGCACAGGCGCCGCGCCCTGGAGCGTGGAGAACCGTTGCCTTCTGAGTAAGTAGGGCGCGCGAACGCTTCTAGTTGCCGGTCGGTGCCGGCGCGTTGCGCGAATTGCGCATGGCTTCCTCCGCGGCCTCCCGCTCGAGCCGCTTTTCCTGGGCCGTCCGGCAGGTGCGGCGCTGCATATGGGAACCGGTTGTCCGTTCAGGCCGGCAGGTCACACGTTCTTCCTCGCGCACCTGCTCGTCGTAGATCGCCAGCTTCTCTTCCTCGGTCATCGAGGCTTTTTCTTCTTCCGTGAACTTGGGACCGGCGGCGGTAGCGGACTCGCTCTGCGCGGCACAGCCCGAAATGCCGACAATGCCGATAGCAAGCAGCACGGCTGGAACAATCGATATCATGATTCCTCTCCCGAGGTTTATTGGAGGCAGGTCGCCCATGAACTGATTATACGAAACTTTTCGTATAATACAAGCCCGCAGCTCGACGTAATGACCGGCGTGTACGGATTGTGCCGGCGATGCGCGGCCAAGTCGCCGGTTCAGCACATTACCGGAAGCGCGCTTTTACCCGACACGGATTGCGCCGCTTACGCGCCGCGCCAGAGTGCGGCGTCAGCGAGCGTTCGAGATCAATCCGGCTACGTGCCCCCCGTGGCCGAGCGCCGTGGCGAGCAGAATGAGCATGAATTTCGTTTTCATTTTGACCGCCACATCAGCGCCTATTTGCGTGCCTGATAAGCGACCTCAACGCCGCGACCCTGCGAGAAGCTGTTGCTGCGGCACAGTCGTGAACCTGTCAGCATCATGCAATCCGTATCCGCGGTCGGTGGCGCACTGGGATCCAGCTCGAACTGAATGGTGCGTTCGATCGCGCGATCGACCGGCGCGCCGTCCAGGCGGAAGGGCTCGAACCGCCATTGCTGCACGGTGCGAGTGACCTCCCGATCGAAAACGCCGGCCGGCTCAGCGTCAATGATGCGCACGTCCGACACGCGACCCTTGCGGGTCACAGTAAATGCCACCGTCACAGCTCCCTCTACGCCTTTGAGGCGCGCCCGGCGCGGAAAGTTCGGCTGGGTTACCAGCAGCGGCGTGCCGCCGGTCAGGCCGTTCGCGACTTCATCCGGATTCGACGCGCGAGCCGCAGTCGCTGTCGCCGCAGCCTCCTCCTGCGCCGTCGCAACTGGCATTTGCGGCGCCGGTTTGACGGCAGGCTCCCGTAGCATCGCCAGACGCGTCGCTGCGCCTGCGCTTGCGTCATCATCGGCTGGAGACTCTGGCGCTTCGGGCTGCTCGTCACGATTCTCTCGTATCGGAGCAGCGGGCACGGCAGGGGCCGGTTCGTCAATGGCGGGCGCCGTTCGAATTTCTGCTAACGCAGGAACCGGCTGGGCGGGCGCTGGTGTCGCCGGCTGCGAAGCATTCGCTACAGGCGTCGTGGCCGGCATTACGTCTTCCGCTTGCAAGGGGGAAGCTGCAGTCTCCACCGGCTCGTCCGGGGGCGAGGCATCCACGATCGGCTGCTCGATCGCGACGGGCATGCGCACTTCCGCCGGCTCGATGCCTGGCATCGGCGGCGCGACGCTTTCCTCGATCGGGGCCGGCTCCGCAGCGGGCCGGATCAGCGGCACAGGCTCGAGCGGAGCGCGCGGCGCTTCGAAGCTGCGCACCGCAAAATGCAGGGTCGTCATGACGCTCGTGCCGGTGGCGACCAGCAGAATCCCGAGCAGCCAGTGCGCCGTGCCACGCTGCGGCGCCGGCAGCGCGACCAGCCGGTTGATGCGGCTGATGAGCTGCCCGCCGTCGGCGGCCATGCCCATGCACGGCACCGTGCTGCGCAGACCTTCCATCTCCGCGAGTGCGCGCGCATAGGCGAGCTTTTCGCCGGATTTCGCCACGACGAGGTCATCGCAGCAGAGCTCGCGCTCCTCGCGGATCCGCGCGGACATCCAGCGCACCACGGGATGGTAGAACAGCAATGTCTCGACGGCGACCTGGAAAAGGTTGACCGCATAGTCGAGGCGGCGGATGTGCGCCAGCTCATGCGCGACAAGCAGCTCGAGCTGCTTAGCAGTGAGACCGAGCAAGGCCGCCGGCGGAATTAGAATGACGGGCTTGAGCCAGCCTATGACCATCGGGACATGCACCAGGGCGGATTCCAGAACACGCACCGGCCTGCGGATCCCGAATGCGATTTGCAGGCGTTCGGCCGTCTCTCGCCAGAACGGCGGCAGCGGCTGCGTGCAGGATCGTACCAGGGCGCGCACCTCGGCCCAGTCCCGCGCCAGCCGCCAGGACAACACAATCACGCCGGCCAGCCAGGCGAGCACGAGCCAGGGCAGCACAGCCTGGACAGGCGTCTCTATGTGCGCCCACCAGTCCGTCCCGGAGCCCACGGTCACGAGAACCGTCTGCTGCGCGACGGCGGCAGCGGCGGCCATTGGCGCAAGATCGAGCATGTACCAGAAGGTGATGACAGGTGTCAGCGCAAGCCCCACGAACACGCACAGGCCGGTCGCGTAGCGCAGCCCCGCAGAAGCGCGCGCGAGCACCTTCATGAGCAGTGCGAAGACGGCTCCGGCAAGCGCGCCCTGCCAGAGAAAGTGCAGCAGCGTCCAGCCCAAGGCCTCCACGCCGGCGTCGAGCAAGGCCTGAATGGCAGCGCTCATGAGTGGTTCTCCTCGATGCGGGCCAGCAGGCTGCGAATCTGCTCGAGCTCCTCGGGAGTCGCCCGCTTCGAATCGCCCAGCGCCTGCAGCACGAGCTGCGAGCGCGACCCGTCGAAGGCCTTGTCGATCAGATGGCTCATGAGCTGGCGCTGGGTCTCGTCCTTGCTCACGCGCGGTGCGTACACATGTGCGCGCTCCGAGTCATCGCGCTCGACCAGCCTTTTGCGGTGCATGATCTGCAGAAACTTGAGCACTGTCGTGTAGCCCACGCTGTCGTCACGCGACAGGTAATCGTGAACCTGACGCACGGTGCTAGGCCCAAGCCGCCAGAGCGCCCGCAGGATGCCGAGCTCGGCGGCTGTGGGACGCGGGAGCGCGTCTGAGGTTTCGATGATCTTCTTCATGTTCATGCCGGAAGCCCCGCCCGCCTGACAGGATGGCGCGAGTATAGCCCAACACGAACGGGTTCGTACATAGCCCGACCGGGGGGATTCCCGGCAGGCTTTATTCGGGCTGCGCATCCGATCCGACGGGCAGCCAGAGCGTGACGGCGACGCCGCCTTCGCGACGGTTCGCGAGCTGCAAACGCCCGCCGTGCGCCTCGACGATCTCGCGGCAGAGCGGCAGGCCGAGGCCGGTGCCGGTCTGCTTGGTCGAATAGAACGGCAACAGCGCGTTATCGAGCACCGGCCCGGACATGCCGTGGCCGCGGTCGAGGACACGCAAGCTGGCGCCCGCGGCCTGCGTCGCGATCTCAAGCTCCACGCCATCCGCAGGCGAGCCGGATTCGTGCGCATTCTTGAGGAGATTGATGAGCACCTGCTGCATCTGCGCCGGATCGAAGTGCGCAGGAGCCTCCGGCAGCGCACCCCGCAACCTGAAAGGCAAGGTGCGTCCCAGAGAGTCGACAAATGATCGCCAGTCGACTGCTTCGATGCGCGGCTGAGGCAGCTTGGCAAACCGGGCATAACCATCGATGAACGAGCGCAGGTACGCCGACCGCTCCTCGATCGTCGAGAAAATAGCCTCGAGCGGAAAAGGGGACATTCCTGATTTGGCGACGCGCCCGGCAGCAAAATCAGGAATGTCCCCTTTTTCGCGCACGATTTGCCGGCCGGAATGCGCGAGCGAGACAATGGGTGCGAGCGAGTTGTTGATTTCGTGGCCGATCACCCGAATGACCTTCTTCCAGATCGCCGCCTCCTGACGCCCCAGCTCGCGGGTGAGCTGACGGATCATGTACAGCTCGTGAGGCCGCGCATTCAGCGTGAACTGGCGGTGCGAGTAATGCCAGGTCTGGCGCTCGCCGTCGACGACCGTGGTCAAGAGACCGTCGCCATGCCGCTTGCCGACATCGCGGAGCGCCCTCGGCGCCGCATCGAGCACGGCAGCGAAGCGCGCTCCCTCGAGTTTCCGGCCCTGATACAGCAGATGCCGCGCGGCGAGATTGCTGTAGATGACGACGTCGCCGGGCGCGGTCAGAACGGTAGCGATCGGGGCGCGCTGTATTACGGTATCCAGTAGCAGCTCGCGCTGGTGGATGCCACGCCGTTCTTCACGCAACACGCCGACGAGCGCATTGTAGGTGTCGACGAGGTCGCCGAGCTCATCATGTCGCGCGCTCGCAATGCCGATGCTGAAGTCGCCATCGCGGAGATTGGCGACGCCGTTGCCCAGGGCGCGAATCAATCGCGCGATCGGCGCGGCAAAACGGCGGGCGCCGAGCCAGGCAAGCGGCAAGCTGACCGCGAATGCCGCGACGGCGCCGAGCCACAGGCTGCCGAGAAGCAGCGTCAGCAGCGCTGTCGATACCACGGCCGCGAGCGCAACCGAAAGGGCCAGCGCCAGCAACTTGCCTTCCAGCGAGAACCTGATTAATGGGGACATTCCTGAGTTATTTCTCGGTGCCGGGAAATCCGTTGCCCGACGGGAAGATAAATCAGGAATGTCCCCGTTTACTAGCGGATGCCGAATCTGTCCATGCGCCGGTAGAGCGCCTGGCGGCTAAGACCGAGCTCGCGCGCAGCCTCGGCGACAATGCCGCCGGCACGCGACAGCGCGGCCTGGATTTCATTCGACCCAGGCACGTCATCGCCACGGGCTCCGGCCGACGATTTCGACTCGATGCCGAGATGAGCGATGCCGAGCCGCCTGTCGGGCGCCAGCAGCATAGCGCGGCGGATGGTGTTCTCGAGCTCGCGCACGTTGCCGGGCCAGTCATAAGCCAGCAGCAGCCGTTCGGCCGCGGGCTCGAGCACGAAGCCCGCTGTCAGAAAATGTCGTGCCAGCGGCAGAATGTCTTCGCGCCGCTCCGCCAGCGGCGGCAGCTCGAGCTCGATGACGTTCAACCGGTAGTACAAATCCTCACGGAAGCGGCCCGCCCCGATAGCAGTCGCCAGGTTGCTGTTAGTCGCTGCGATCACTCGTACCCGTACCCGGCGCGGCCGGCTGCTGCCGAGCCGTTCGTACTCGCCGCTTTGCAGCACCCTCAGCAGCTTTACCTGGCCGTCCGGCGGCAGGTTACCGATCTCGTCGAGAAACAGGGTGCCGCCGTCCGCACTTTCGAAACGCCCGGTACGGCTCTTCGTCGCACCCGTGAACGCTCCCGCCTCGGCGCCGAAGAGCTCGGCTTCCAGAAGATCCGGCGGGAACGCGCCGGCGTTGACCTTGATGTATGGACCATTGGCGCACGCAGAGTTGGCCTGCACGATGTCCGCGATCTTTTCTTTCCCCGCACCGTTCGCGCCGGTGATCAGCACCGGGACATCGGCATGCGCGACGCGAGTGGCGACCGAGATCACCTGCAGCATGGCGTCGCTTTCGAACACGATGCCCCGCAGGTCGTACTGGCCGGCGAGCTTTTCGCGCGCTCGTCGCCGTGCTTCCGTAAGCCTGCGGGACTCCCGTTCTGCTGCGCGCAGCCGCAGCAGGTTGCGCGCGCTGGTGAGCAGCCGATCGTTGTCCCAGGGCTTGCCGAGGTAGTCGGCAGCGCCCGCTTTGACCAGCTCGACGGCCGTTTCGAGGTGTGTCCACGCCGTGAGGAGGATGATCGGAATGTCGGGATAGCCGCTGCGGACACGATGGAAAAGCGCGACACCCTCCTCGCCCGACGTCGTGTCGCGCGTGAAGTTCATGTCCTGAATGACGAGGTCGATGTCCTCGCGAGCCAGCAGGGAGAGGCCCTCTGCCGGCGAAGCCGCACTCAGAATGCGCAGCTCATGCAGCTCGAACAGCACCTGCAGCGCCGTGCGCACGCCCTGTGCGTCATCGATAACGAGGATTGTCTGCATGGCCGGGGACTCCTCTTCCGATTGTACAAGGAGTCTCAGCGAGGCTCGTATTACCTTTCGAGCCCCCTCGCCCTGCTGACGTGAAGAGCGCTGGGGTGAGCGACGAGTGAACCGTTCTGAATCATCCAGTTTGCCCATTCACCCGGGCTTCTCCCCCGATTGCGGGCGAGGTACGATTTTACACGGTGCGCGTGGCGATGGCCGGGGCGATCGAGGCCGCGCGCCGGGCCGGGCCGAGCACGGCGAGCTGGCCGAGGATCCACAGTGCAAGGATTCCGAGCGGAATATAGATGAAGTCCAGCTTCGGCAGCTCGAAAGTGCGGACCAGCCAGAGATTGAACGCGACGGCCAGCACGCTGCCGAGAATCACACCGCCGGTTGTGATCAGCCAGTTCTCGACCAGGAAGTAGCGCACGATGTCAAATCGGCTCGCGCCGATTGCGCGCCGCGTACCGATCTGCTTGGTGCGGCTTTTGACGCTGAAGCTCGCCAGGCCGACGATGCCGAGCGCCGTAATCGCGATCAGCAGGAAAATGACGGCCGTGAGGAGCACGGCCATCATCCGGTCACCGCGGTAACTCTCGGCCGCCAACTCCTCCATGCTCCGCACGCCGCGTACCGCACGTTCACGATCGAGTTCGGAGAGCTTCTGCTCGACGATCCCCAGCACCTCGTCGCGCCTGCCAGGCTCGGTGCGTACGACATAACGCACGAAGTCCTGCTCGACATAAACCGGCAGCAGAACGACCTGGTCCAGCTCCTCCCAATCTACCCACGAGCCGTGCATATGTTCGATGATGCCGATGATCGTTAAGGGATCGCCTCCTCCACTGTAGATCGTGGAGCCCAGAGCATCCCCATCCGGAAAGAGGCGTTCGGCAAAAGCGGCGGTAACGAGGACAGAGTCGACATCGACGTTGTCCAGATCCATGTAGTCGATTTCCTCCAGCCGGAAGTTACGTCCCGCGGACAGCGACACTCCGAGGGTGTCTACGGCCTGCTCATCAACCGTGAAGTGATTGCCGGCTACCTCCGGCCCCTCGCGTTCCGGTTCGCGAAAATAGCCGCTGGAACTGCCACCGCCGCTCAATGGAACCTGATTCATGACGGTAGCCGCCCTGACGCCCGGCATGTTGCGCAACAACTCCAGATCCCCACGCACACGCTCGCGATAGTTGAACTCGCCGGCGAAGTCGAAACTGTGCACCTCGAAGATGTTGGCGACGTCCATGCCGGTCGGACGCCCGATCAGATCGAGCCGCTGTTTCACGATATGCGCGGCATTGATGACCACGGCGAGCGTCACCGCAATCTGCAGGGCTATCAGAACGGCGCCGGTCCTGTTGCGCAGCAAGGCGCTGAGGATAGGTCGGATCTCCATGTCAGTTCATCCTATTGAGTCTTCAGATGTGCAGCAGGCGGGATCCGGCAGGCGCGCCATGTCGGATAAAGACCCGCGGCGAGGCTCGAGAGCAACGCGATCAGAATCGCAGCGCCGACGAGTACGGGATCGAGATGCGCAAGCTTGCTGTACTCGCCTTCAAACGACCGCACGCCGGCGAGGCCCAGAAAAGCGAGCCCGAGACCGAGCAGGCCACCGGCGATGCCGACCAGGCCGATCTCGACGAGATACTGCGCGAACGTCGTGCCGCGGCTCGCGCCCAGAGCCCGCCGTAACGAGATCTGCGGCGCTTTGCCAGCAAACTTCGCGAGCAGCAGGCCAACGGTGTTCAGCACGCAGACCGCGAGGAACATGAACGCGAGACTGACGAGCACCCGGTTATCGTCCCGCACGACCTCGCGCACATCGAGCCAGTCGCGGGCGGAGGTCAACCGATTGTTCAACGGCCGCTCGAAGCGGCCGAGGCGCTGTTGCTCGCGGACGTAATTGTCGAGGAACGCCTGGTATTCCCGCACCTGAGCGGGCGAGTCGAGCTCGGCCCAGTACTGGATCCAGACACATTCCGAATTCAGGAAGCCTGTGTATGAAGTGATGTCCTCGTCCTTCCAGCAGCTGGTGTTGCCCTCCGAGCGCCGGTCCGATGCCAATTCAGCCAGACTGAATGGTAAAAAAATGTCCTCCGTGTCGTTAAAGGGGCCGTTGTTCACATCGTAAATCTTCGGGATCGGATTCCATTCCTCGAGCACTCCGACGACACGGTAGATCTGGTCATCGAGTTGCAGATCGCTGCCAACGCTGTTGGCGCCGCCGAACACCTGCTCGTTGGTGCGCTTGGAAAGAACGACCACCGGGCGGGCGGTTTCGTCGACTTCAGAGCTCCAGGGTCCGCCGTACAGAAAGGGCACGCCGAACATGGAGAAAAAATCCGCATCGGCCAGCCGCACCCATGCCAGAAAAGGCGGCACCGCCTCGTTTTCCGACACAACGATGCGAGCGGAGTAGTACATAGCTGTCTCGTGGGTGGCAATGTCCGACTCGCGCAATGCCATCGCGTCACGGTACGTCAGCTGCCAAGGCGCCTGCTCGGGTCGCGCTTCCGAGACAGGTTGATTCGGATCCCAACTGTCGAGTTGCACAGCAAAGAGCTGACTGCTTTTCGCTGGGATCGGATCGGCGGACATCAGGTAATAGACCGTCAGCGCAGTCATGCAGACGCCGATACCGATGCCGATCGCCGCCACCATGAGAGTGCTCAGGATCGGATTGCGCTTCAAGCTAAGCAGCGCCAGTCTCAGATAGTAACGAAACATGTGAGGCTTCCCCTCAGGCCGATGCGCGCGCTTCTATCGCCACAGCGGGCGGATCGAACGGCTCGAGATCGGACACCTTGCCATCTATGATGTGGATGCTGCGTGCCGCGCGCCGCGCGAGCTCCGGATCGTGCGTGACCATGACAATGGTGGTGCCGCGCGCATTGATGTCCTCTATCAGCTCGAGGATCTGCCGCGCCATCAGAGAGTCGAGATTGCCGGTCGGCTCATCGGCAAGCAGGATGCGCGGGCTGCCCGCGAGCGCGCGAGCGATGGCGACGCGTTGTTGCTGTCCGCCGGAAAGTTGCGCGGGAATGTGCTTGCTTCGCGAGCCCAGGCCCACCAGGTCGAGCGTACTCTCGATACGCCGTCGCCGTTCGGCGGCGTCGAAGCCTCGGTAGCGCAGCGGCACGTCCACGTTGTCGAAAACGTTCAGGTCCGGGATCAGGTTGAAGCCCTGAAAAATGAAGCCGATTTTTTCGTTGCGCACGCGCGAGCGCCGCCTGTCATTCAAGCGGCCCACGTCCTCGCCGTCCAGCAGGTAGCTGCCGCCGTCGAAAGTCTCCAGCAACCCGGCGATGTTCAGGAATGTGGTCTTGCCGGAACCCGATGGGCCGGTGACGGCGATGAACTCGCCTTCGCGCACGTGCACGCCGAAATCGCGCAACGCGTGAGTCTCCACCAGATCGGTGCGATAGATCTTGCTGACGTGTTGCATCTTGAGCATCGAACTTCATCCTCTTGAGATTTCTTCGGGCAGGGGCCGACTTAAGTCGGCCTGCATCGTTGGCAATGGCGGGTTGAGACCCGCACTGCACAGCACATTCACAGGGCGGACTTCAGTCCGCCCCTTTCGCGCGGCCCGAATACGGCGGGTTGAAACCCCGCCCTACTCATTGACGAGCACACTGGTGGCGCCGTCCAAAGCCGTGGTGTCCGAGACGATGACGACCTCGCCTGCGTCGAGTCCACGCAGGATCTCGACTTCGCTGACGCTGACGGCGCCGACGTCGATCTCGCGGCGCATAGCGATGCCGTCGTTCAGAACATAGGCGATACGGCCGCCGCCGCTGTCGAGAAACGCCCCGCGCGCGAGCTTCAGCGCGTCGGGCTTCTGCTCCAGGATGACGCGAGCGGACACCCTCTGGTTCTGCCGCAACCCTTCCGGCACAGCGCCCTCGAATCGGATGCGGCCGGTGACCTGATTGTTCTGCACTTCCGGCGAGATTGCAGTCACCGTCGCCGGATAAGCCTCGCGCCCGTAACTTACCTCGGCATCCTGGCCGAGCGCGAGGTCGTCGCCGTAACTTTCCGGCACGCGGATCTCGACCTCGAAAGCGGACAGATCGACGACAGTGAGCAGCGGCGCGTTGAGCAGCACGTTCGCTTTCTGCTGTACGGCCAGGTTACCGACGATGCCATCGACCGGCGAAACGACCGCGAGCGCTGCGACGCGCCGGTCCAGATCTTGCACGACGAGCTGCTGCCGGTCGCGCAGCAAGGCCGTGGTCTCGAGCTCGAACTCGAGCGTCTCGCTCTCGAGTCCCGCGTTCTGTTTGGCGTGCTCGAACCGCAGCCGGGCAGTGGACAGGTCATCCTGGGCTTCCTCAAAGTCCCGCTCGCTGATGACCTGATGGGCGATAGACGCCTCGGCACGGCGCAGCTCACGGTCCGCAGCCTCGATTTCGACCTGAGCGAGATCGATTTCCTGCTGGTTTTCGAGCTGCTGCTTGCGCGTCTCGATACGTTGGCGCTCCAGATCGATCCCGAGCGACTGCAAGGTCGCACGCTCGCGCTCGAGCTCATTGGTCAACTCGGGGCTCTCGAGCGTCGCGAGCGGCTCGTCCTTGCCGACTCGCTCGCCGGCCTGCACCTCGAAGGTAACGGTACCGGCCGCCGGCGCGTAAAGCGTGGGGCTGACCGCAGCGACCACGGTGCCTGAGACCGAAACGTCGCGCACGAACGGACCGCGTTCGACTTCGGCAAGCCGCAGCCGCTCGGCGGCCACGGCGAATTCTGTGCCTGAGTACGAACGCCAGGCCGGATAAGCGGCCAACAGCCCCAGAGCGACAAGCGAGAGGACAGCGGCGATGACGATCCAACGACGCCGCCGGCGTGGAGCGGGATCGAGCGGCGTGTCCTGGCCCGAGGTGTCCTGAATGGGTGCCGGTGAGCGCTTGTTGCGCCGGGGCAGCGTAGCGACGGGCATCGGCAGAATCTCCGGGTGCCGGCAAGCGGCGTTCGTCCTTGCCGCCCAGTTGCACAGCGCGTGCCATCGCGCGAGTATGTTTAAATGCAGGATTTGTCGCGATATTTTTGGCGTTCCTGGGTCGCGCCGGGTGTCCGGCGCCGGACAGTCGGACAGCGAACGGACACCGTAAGGCCCTTGGCGGGCTGAACCCGCCCTACCACGCCTGGAAATGGGGACATTCCTGATCTTTCAAAAGAAAATCAGGAATGTCCCCATTTCCCTATGACGCGAAGTATCGACGGAGGTATTCCTCGAAGCCGATGTCGTCGGCGGCTTCAAGGGCGCGTTGCTCCGCGAGTGAATTTTCGGCTGCGTCGCTGAATATTGCGCGCCGGCCTTCCCACACAGAGCCGAGCGCCAGGAAGTAGGCCTTGTGCGCCTCCGACATCTGCAACGCGAACGGGAAGAAAGAAAGTCCGGTTTCGCGCATGCCGGCAAGAATGCGCGCAGACGGCGTGAGCTCAGGATCCTCGACCGCTCGCTGCTGTGCCTCGAGCGCCGTCGCATACGAGCAATCGGCATCATCCTGATCGAGCAGCCCGCACACGCCACGCATGCGATCCAGAAGCTCCATCGCCCATGCGCCGAGCGGGCGACGCCGGCCACGATCCGTGAGTTCCAGCGCCGGATCACGGCCGCGATGTGCAACAGCATGGTGGTTTGCATCGAGCGCAAGCTGTTCGTCATCGCCGATCGGCGGGCTGTCGTGCAGCAGACAGAAGATCAGAAAGGCCTCCAGAAAGCGCAGCTCGTTGCGGTTAACGCCAACAGGATCGAAAGCGCTTATGTCCAGCGCGCGCAACTCGACATACTCGACTCCGCCGCGGCGCAGCGCATGGGTCGGCCGCTCGCCGGACCGCGCAACGCGCTTTGGCCGTATGAGGCTGTAGTATTCGTTCTCGATTTGCAGCACGTTTGCATTGAGCTGGCGGAAGCAACCATCGACCACGACACCGATCTTCTCGTACGCCGCATGTGGAGTGGTGATGGCGTCAGTCAGGCCGACGATGTATTCATCGAGGCTGTTCAGCGAAATCGACAGGGATTTCTGCGTGGCATTCCGGTAGCCGAGGTCGCTCATGCGCAATGAAGTTGCGTAGGGCTCAAACAAAGTGCCGGCATCGAATTCAGGCATCCCCGTGTCCCGGCCGCGGAGGAAGGACTTGCAGACAGCGGGCGAACTGCCGAACAGGTAAAGCACGAGCCAGCCGAAGCGCCGGAAATTGCGCAGCAAGTCGAAATAGGCACCCGATCGGAACGCCGCTGCCGGAACGCGATTTTCCTCCATGTCGCGATAAACAGGCCAGAAGCTTTCCGGCAAGGAATAGTTGAAGTGCACGCCGGAGATGGCTTGCATGACGCGTCCATAACGGTAGCCGAGACCCCGCCGGTAGACCGTCTTCATGGTGCCCACGTTCGAGCTGCCATAGCGGGCGAGCGGAATGCTCGCCTCCCCGGCGACCGCGCAGGGCATGCTCGTCGCCCACAGCAGCTCATCGCCCAGATTCTCGTAAACAAACTGGTGGATGTCGCACAGGAATTGCAGGGTCTCCCACGTCTGCGCAAACGGCGGCGTAACGAACTCCAGCAACGCTTCGGAGAAGTCCGTCGTAATATTGGGATGCGTCAGCGCGGATCCGAGGACCGAGGGATGGGGCTGCCGGGACATCCGCCCACCTGGATCGATCCTCAGGGATTCCTTCTCCAGTCCCTTCCGCCCGCCCGCAAGCCCGCCGTCCGGCGCGTGGCGGGCGAGGCCGGCCAGCCGTCGCTCGAGCAAGTCGTTCATGGGTCGATCCGCGCAGTGGCGGTCAGAAGGGTATGCGCCCGGTCAGCATGTCTTTGAACATGACTAAATCCCCGGCAAGGCTAGAGCTTGTCTCATGATTCCGCGCGAGCCGCGTTGTCACCCATTCGCCCGCAGGCAAGGCGCCCGGCGCAGACCGTATCAGACATACGGTCAAGCCGCGCAACGCAGCATCCGGGCGAATGGGTGGCAACCCTTCGGGACGGGGCCAGATTCCCCCACAGCGGCGTTGCTCCTCGCTTATTTGCGATGGGCAAACTGCGCTCGTCGCGTCTGGCTGTGGACGAATCTGGCCGCCGTCGCGGCCGCGGGGAATCATGAGACAGGCTCTTTGAACGGGTGCCTGAAAGTCGCCGGGCGATTCTTCTCGAACAGATAATGTCCAATCCACGCGAAGCCGTAACCGAAGACCGGCAGTAGCCACAGCCACACGGCTTCGGCCAGGAACAGCGCCGCCAAGGCTGTCGCGAGCACGAGCGCGGTGCCGATAAAATGCAGACGGCGGCTCGTTCGATTGGCGTGCTCGGCGAGATAGAAAGGGTAGAACGCATTGAAAGTCTCGAAGCGCCGCAGATTGATTTCGTCGAGCTGGCTCATTATCGGTGGCTGCCCTGACCGCAACAGTGATGGAAGCGCGATTATACGCCCCGGCTGAAGCGACGACGCGATGCCCATCCGGCAACGGATCGGTTTGAGGCCATACTTCGATCAATCAAGGAGGACACAATGGGCTTGCTGGTAAATGGGAAATGGCAGGATCGCTGGTACGACACCAGCAAGTGGGGCGGTCGCTTCGAGCGCCAGGCAGCTTCGTTTCGTCACTGGATCACGCCTGACGGCAGCCCCGGTGAATCCGGCGCGGGCGGATTTCCCGCTGCAGCGGGCCGCTATCACCTCTATGTCTCGCTGGCCTGCCCCTGGGCTAGCCGCACGCTCGTGCTACGCAAGCTAAAGGGCCTGGAAGACGCCATCTCCGTCTCGTCCGTCAAGCCGCACATGCTCGAGAACGGCTGGGAGTTCGGGCGCGCTGGCAGCGAGGACGCGAGCCTTGCAGATCCACTCTATTGCCGGCGTTTCCTGCACGAAATCTATACGCTCGCCGAGCCTGAATACACCGGACGGGTGACGGTGCCGGTGCTCTGGGATAAAGAACAGGAAGCCATCGTCAACAACGAGTCTGCAGAAATTATCCGCATGCTGAATGATGCATTCGGTGATTTCGCCGCTCACGGTACCGACTACTATCCGGCGGCGCTGCGCGGCGAGATCGACAGAATCAACGACGTGGTCTACCGCAACGTCAACAACGGCGTGTATCGCTGCGGGTTCGCGACGTCCCAGGAAGCCTACGAAGAGGGCTTCGATGCGCTTTTCGCGACCCTCGACGAGCTGGATGCCCGATTGGGCCGGCAGCGGTACCTGGTCGGCTCGCGGCTAACCGAAGCAGACTGGCGCCTGTTCACCACGCTGGTGCGTTTCGATGTCGTCTATTACGGCCACTTCAAGGCCAATCTGCACCGCGTGGCCGACTACCCGAATCTCTCCAACTACCTGCGCGATCTGTATCAGCACGACGGCGTAGCCGCGACCGTCGACTTCGGGCACATCAAGCAGCACTATTACTACAGCCACGGGAACATCAATCCCACGCGGGTCGTGCCGAAAGGTCCCGCCCAGGATCTCGACGCACCCCACGACCGCGGCCGATTCTGACGCTGCCACGACCGTTTGCTATGCTTGCCTGCCACAGTCGCGAGGAAAACCGTCCATGAAAAAGGCTGCAAGCACGCTGGCGTTTCTGCTGGCGAGCCCCGCTGCGATGGCCGGGGTCGTATTCCAGATGGAGACCGCCGTGAGCGGCCAGGAGCCGCAATCCCTGGAGATCGCCATTGCCGACAACAACCTCGCGATCTCCGGCCATGCGGACGGCGCAATGATCTATCGGGGTGAAGAGCAGGCCATGCTCGCCATCAGCCACGCCGATGACGCTTACACGGTCATCGACAAGAAGGGCGTTGAAACCGTTGCGGCGACGATCAACCCGCTGCTCGAGCAGCTCGAGCGCATGCCGCCGAAGCACCGGGCGCAGATCGAGAAGATGATGGGCGCCGAGCTGCCCGGCGCAGCGGGTCCTCCGGCCGAGACAAGCGTCGTGAATACCGGTCGGACCGATACGATCAGCGGATTCGATTGCGTCTGGTGGGAAGTGGAAGAGAATGGCGTCAAGCTGCGCGAAATGTGCGTGACGCCCGTCGATAACATACCGAACGGCGATGAAGTCATGACTGTCGTGGGCAGTATGAGCGAATTCTACGAGGAAGTGCTTGCACAGTTCACCGCGAACTTCGATTTCGCGATGTCGGGAAATCCATTTGCCGATGTAGGCAAAATGGACGGCTTCCCGGTCAAGACGCGCAGCTTCCGCGATAATGCGCTGGAAGCCGAGACAGTCGTCAAATCGGCGAAAGCGAAGAGTATAGATCCATCCGTCTTCGAGGCACCGGCCGGCTATGACAGGCGCAGCATCGCCGGCATCGGGTAGGGAAGCTCCGATCAATCAGCGTGTCGTCATTCAGGCGGACGCCGGAATCCAGTGTCTTCGAAAGACCTGGGTACCGGCGCCCACCGGGGCGACGAGTTATTCAGAAGTTCGCTGGAAACTGCGCGGTGCCCGGAACACCGGCTGCGAGGGCGCGGTCCAATTCAGTACCCATTCAGGCTGGATGATCTAGCCTCGCAATGACAACCGGTCCCACCGGAGCCTCGTATGCGATTCACAATAATCCTCGCGCTCCTGCTCGCTTCGGCCGGCACTGCGCACGCCGACGCGATGCGCTGCGGCAGCAAGCTGGTCACCGACGGCGATCCCGCCGCGAAAGTCGTGGCCCGCTGCGGTGAGCCCGCACAGATCGTCGAAACAGTCGTATACCGCACGTTCCGTCCTCTGCATTTCCAGGGCTCACAGCTCTTCCCGGTCGGACTCGAAACGACCGTCGGCATTCTCGTCGAAAAATGGACCTATAACTTCGGCCCGTTCAAGCTGATGCGCGTTCTGCACTTCGAGAACGGCTATCTGGCCGAGGTCGAGACACTCGGCTACGGCTATCATGATTAAGAAGGGTGAATAAAAAGGGCGAAAAAAAAGCGCCACGCTAAGGGGTAAGCTGAGACGTGGCGCCAGGAGCGTAACCGCATTGCTGCGGCATCAGGAGGAACTCAGGTCAGACGTCGAGTGACTCTCAGGAAAAAAAGGACAACCTCGTCAAGTCCAGCTTCGCCACCCTGGCGGACGGCGACACTGTAATTGCAGGAGCAAGAGCTGTGCCAGCGTCCTGCGGCGAGGTTTTTCAATAGCTTACGTCAAGGCATCGTGCAGCGACGTGACGTGCAGCGTCAGTTTCGGACATCCATCGTCAGGATGGGACAAGCGTGCAACGGTCAAGCCTCATCCTGGCGGCTGGATCAAGTGCCGGACGTTTGGCAGATACTTTTCGAACGAGCAGGTATTGATGCACACCACTTGCTCTCCGCGGCGTATCAATCTGCGTGAGACGCATTGCTCGAGTGCCGCGAGCGTTGCAGCGCCTTCCGGGCAGATCCACCAGCCGCGCGTTCGATAGACCTCCGCCAGCGTGCTCGCAATTGCTTTCTCGCTGACGGAGAGGGCCGCGCCGCCACTGTCGCGCAGAATCTTCAAGACCTGGAAATGCCCGACGCCTCCAGGCACGTTGAGGCCCGTGGCCAAGGTCTCACCGGGGGTTACAGCAGTCGTGTCTGCGCGTCCGGAATCGAAGGCTACGACTAGCGGTGCGGTGCTTTCGCTCTGCACGGCAATGAAGCGCGGTCGTCGCGCATCGATCAGCCCGAGCGCCTCGAGTTCGTCGAAGGCTTTCCACATGCCGACGATGCCGGTGCCGCCGCCTGTCGGATACACGATGGCATCCGGTACACCCCAGTTGTCGTCATTTAAACCGTTGTGTGGTTCCGCGATCTCGAGTCCCAGCGTCTTCTTGCCTTCGATGCGCCAGCCAGGTTCCTGGAAAGTCGCCACACTGAACCAGCCGTCGGCCACGTATTTGCGTTGCACGAGCTCGCCTGCTTCGCGGATGGTTCCCGGCACGAGGTCGAGGCGGATGTCGGGATTCGTTTTCGCGAGCGCCGCGACGCGCCCGAGAATCGGCAGGGGAGTGTCGTTAGGCATAGCGACCGCTGCGGCTATCCCCGCGCGCGCCGCGTAAGTAGCGAGCGAGTCACCGGCATTTCCTTGCGTGGGCACGGCGAGCTGCGTCAGGGCGAGCTTGCGCGCCATGGACACCGTCATGGCCATGCCCCGATCCTTGAAACTCAACGTCGGGTTCGCGCCGAAGCCCGGCATCTGCATGCCCTCTTCCTTGACCCACAGACGAAACCCGTGATGCGCGGCGAGCGGGTGCGCGTGATAGTCGAGAAGGGGCGTGTGGCCCTCGCCGAGTGTGACGATCCACCGGCGGTCGCCCGTATCGTCGTGATCCAGCACGAGCAGGCCGCCGAAGCGCCACATGTTGCGGCGCTCCGGTCGATACCACGAGGCTCCCGGCCGCTCCGCTGCGAGACGCTCGAGGTCGAGCACAATCTCCACAGGGCGTCCATCGTGCGGACACAGGTTCATGATCGTATCGGGTGCGTACTGCTTTCCGCAGCCGAGGCAGCGCAAGTGCAATCGATAACTCACGCCGGGAGTATGCCATCGCGCTGGCTGGCATCGGCCGGAGAATCTCCGCACAATGCATCGGCATTCGATAGCAGAATGATGGAAAAGCCATGGATGGTTTTTTCGAGGCTGCAATGTCCCTGCCTCGCCCGGCAGGCTGGAACCCGTGAGGAGCGAGCTACCATGGCAGGCAAGAATCCGTTGCGCCGTATCCTGGACAAGGCATCCGGCCCCACCACTTTCATCGGTGAGGACGCTTCGTTCCTGGGCGATATCGAAGGCAACGGCCATTTCGTCATCTGCGGAGCGGTGACAGGCAACTGCAAGCTGGACGGCCCGCTCACGATCGCTGTCACCGGCCGCTGGAAAGGCCGTATCGAAGCCCGCGACATTGTCATTGCCGGCCAGGTGGACGGCGATGTATTTGCCGAGGGTAAGCTCGAAGTCGCGGCCTCGGCGCGCATCGACGGCAACTTGTCCGGGCGCTCAGTGGCCGTAGCCGAAGGCGCGGTCATCGAAGGCGGCATCAACGTGCAGGGCGAGACGCCGCTGATCACCTTCACCGACAAGCGGAAGTCGGAGTAGAACGTTGGCGGGCTGTGCGCGATCGCACACCCGGGCCGGGAAAAAATGGATGGCGGGCTAAAGCCCGCCCTACCGGGTCTGTCACGCAGGACCGAGTTTGTGGAGACGTCAGCCGCAGCCTTCGAGCATGGCAATCCACTCATCGAGCAAGGCTATGCCTGGTTCGTCCACGAGATTCGTCGCCAACGGCGGCATGCCGGCCGCATCGCGCCGGCGCATGCGCTCGAGCAACACTGATCGTTCCGGCGCACCCGGCGCGATGATGCGCGCGTCGGCGATGCCGAGGTCGCCGTTCGCTGGCACGGCGTCACAGCCATTGCTGTCGCGCAGGGATGTGTCGTGCCGCAGGTCCAGCGCGGTGGGCGCCGGTCCGCCGGGTCTGTGGCACTGCGCGCAGTTCGTGTGCAGATACGCGCGTGCCCGGTCGTCCAGCGGCATTGAGGCATCGAACGGATCGGCGAGCTGCGGCAGATCGTCGGGCTCGCCGGCCAGCGGCGAGTCGAACAACGCGACAGCATCGAGCGTCGCGAGCTGGTTCGCCGTACGCCCGGTCGACGGATAGGTGAAATCCTGATTGAGCTGCGCGACTTCGAGGCCGAGACTGAACCCCGCCGCAGCGGTGTGGCATTCGAGGCACTGCGCGCCGCTCGGATAGATCCAGGTCTGGTTACCGAACACGCGCGTCTTGCCGCCGTCGACGAGCGTTGCGTCGCTCATGTCGTCCGCCCACTCGTAACTGTATCCGGCCCAGACGCCGTCCGGATGGCGCATGAAGAGGCGCGTTTCGATGAGCCGCTCGCCGAGCGAAAAATGCTTCATGAGCACACTGCCCGCCGGAAACACGAAGTCGCCCTCGCCGTCGATTGCAATCGTCGTGCCGTCGGGTATGGCCAGCCAGCGCTGCTTGTCGGCGCCGTCGGAATGAAACGGCGCGCGGATCACGTAGGGGATCAAGCCTGCCGCCGGCTGCGATGCATCGACGGCGGCGACACAGCCCGTGGCTGAAAGCTGATCGGCTACCGGCTCGACCGGCGGGGTCGCTGCGGGCACCAGACGGTGAATGCCGCCGCCGAAGAAGTCGACGACATAGATTTCGCCCGCTGCGTCCTGGCCGAACGCCGAGATCCCGAGATTGGTTTTTGCGAGCTCGCGCGGCGCCAACCCATTGCCATCATCGACCAATCCCCAGATCGTGCCGCTGCCGAAGTCGCCGTAGATGAAGCTGCCGGCGAGCGCCGGGATGTCGGGGCCGCGGTACACGTAGCCACCGGTAATGGAAACGCCCCCGGCATGGGGGTACTCGGCGACGGGATCGATGAGGCCCGTTGTGTCACAGGTCGATGCGTTGAAGCAGTGCGCCCCTTCGCGCACGTTCCAGCCGTAATTGCCGCCCAGCTCGATCCGGTCGACCTCCTCCCATTGGGCCTGCCCCACGTCGCCGAGCCAAAGCTCGCCCGTTCCGGAATCGAAGCTCCAGCGCCAGGGATTGCGGAATCCCCAGGCGTAGATCTCCGGACAGCCGCCGGCGCCGCAGCCTGCGCTCGCCGCGAACGGGTTGTCGGCAGGGATTGCATACGGTGCAGCCCCGTCGACGTCGATGCGCAGCAGGGCGCCGAACCAGTTCGACGTGTCCTGGCCGTTGCCGAGCGGGTCGCCGCCGGAGCCGCCATCGCCGAAGCCGATGTAGAGGAAGCCATCTGGCCCGAAGTCGATGTTGCCGCCGTTGTGGTTGGGGAACGGCTGCTCCAGCGTGAGGATCACCTCCTCCGATGCGGGATCGAGCGTCTGGCCGCCGTCGAAGCTCGTGAATCGCGACACGAAGGACACGAGCGGCGCACCGGGGCGGGTATAGGAAAGAAAAACCTGGCCATTCGTCGAAAATTCGGGATGGAAGGCGATGCCGAGCAGGCCCGCTTCCTGGGGGCCCGAGTCGACGCGGCTGGTTATGTCGATAAAGACAGGCGTGCTGGAGGCAGCTTCATTGTTGGCGAAAACGCGCACCCGCCCGCTCCGCTCGAGCACGAACCAGCGTGCATCATCGCCGGGCGCCTGGCGCAACGCCACAGGCTCCTCGAAGGCGGGCAGGCTCGTGAGGACGGGTTCGATTGCAATCGCGAGCGTGCTGCCGGCCCTGTCCAGCGCTACGCAGGTGCGATTGGCAGGACGAGCATCGAGACCGGAGACACCGGGCGGCGGTGGCTCGGGCTCCGGCGGCGCGGGCTCTGGCGAGGACCCGCCTCCGCCGCCACAGGCTGCGAGCGCGGCCAGCGTCAGGGCCAACCAACCGATGCGCCTGTTCATGAGCCTATTGTCTACCGTTCCTTTCCTGTTTGTCCGACTTACCGTGCGCGCGGTTCCGCCGTCGCTAAACAGCGACGCATGTATCGCGGCAGGTTTCGCGATAAAGTCGGCCCGCCCATGCCCGCAAATCCGCCGCAACGCAAGCCTGAGC
>JACDCP010000166.1 GCA_013817465.1 Gammaproteobacteria bacterium
GTTTTGAGCGATGAGCAGCCGCAGCATGCTGAGACGCACCAAGATCGTCGCCACCCTCGGGCCGGCGACCGACGAGCCCGAGGTTCTCGCCGAGCTGCTGCGCGCCGGGGCCAACGTCGTGCGCGTAAACTTCTCTCACGGGACGACCGGCGACTTCGAACGACGCGCGAGGCTGGTGCGCGAAGTGGCTGCCAATATCGGCCGCGAAGTCGGCGTGCTCGGCGATCTGCGCGGCCCGAAGATCCGCATCCGGCGTTTTGCCGGCGGCAGCGTGGAGCTTACGCGGGGCGATCGCTTCGTGCTCGATACGAGCCTCGATGAGCATGCGGGCGGCGCCGGCTCGGTCGGCGTGACATACCCGCAGCTTGCGCGAGACGTCGCGGTCGGCGACACGCTGCTCCTCGACGATGGCCACATCGTGCTCGAGGTCGAGGCCATCGAGGATCCGCGGGTGTTCTGCCGCGTGATCGTCGGCGGCCGACTCTCGGACGCGAAGGGCATCAACCGGCAGGGCGGAGGGCTCTCGGCCGCGGCGCTCACCGACAAGGACCGCGAGGACATCAGGACGGCGGCAGGGCTCGAGCTGGATTACCTCGCCGTGTCCTTTCCGCGCGATGCCGCGGACATCGAGCTTGCGCGCCGGTTGTTCCGCGAGGCCGGCGGCGAAGGCCGGATCGTCGCGAAAATCGAGCGGGCCGAGGCTGTACAGAACATCGAGGCCATCGTCGAGGCGAGCGATGTCATCATGGTGGCGCGCGGCGATCTCGGCGTCGAAGTCGGCTATGCAGAGCTGACCGGGCTGCAGAAGCGCATTATCCGCCTGACCCGCACCCGCAATCGCATAGTCATCACTGCAACGCAGATGATGGAGTCCATGATCAGCAATCCGATCCCGACCCGTGCGGAAGTTTCCGATGTCGCGAACGCGGTCATGGACGGCTCCGACGCGGTCATGCTGTCGGGCGAGACGGCGGTTGGCCGATACCCGGTCAAGGCCGTCGAAGCAATGGCCGAAGTGTGCCGCGGCGCGGAAAAGCACCATCTGCCGCGCGGGCGCTCCTCGCACCGCATGGATGATTCTTTCCGGTATATCGACGAGGCCATAGCCATGGCTGTCATGTACACGGCGAACCATCTCCGTGTCACGGCAATCATAGCGTTGACGGAATCGGGGTCGACGGCGCTCTGGATGTCGCGCATCCGCTCGGACATACCCATCTACGCATTCACGCGCCACGAGGCCACTCGCCGGCGCGTGACTTTGTATCGCGGCGTCTATCCCGTGTCCTTCGACATCGTGCACACGGACGCGCAAGTCCTCTATCAGGAGATCTTCCACAAGCTGCTCGATCTCGATCTCGTCAGGGTCGACGACCTGGTGATTTTCACCAAAGGTGATCTGACAGGCGTGTCCGGCGGCACGAACGCGATGAAAATCCTCAAGGTGACCGACGGCCGGGAACGTCGGGCCGACTGAAACCAGCGCAGGCCGGAAACGCGCCATGCGCTCATTCCGGACTGCACCCGCATCTGCCTTGTCATCGGGGAGGATGATGAAGCGCATCTTCGCCGGATTGCTGGCCGGCATTCTGCTGTTTGTGATTGCTGTCTGCGTCATCGCGTATTTCATGGTGCACGCGAGCCTTCCGCCACTCGATGGCGAGCGTGCGGCCGCTGGTATCGAGCGTGAAATCGTCATCGAGCGCGATGCGTTGGGCGTTCCGACCCTCTCTGGCGCGAGCCGCGCCGATCTCGCCTTCGCTACCGGTTTCGTGCACGGCCAGGATCGCTACTTCCAGATGGATCTCATGCGGCGGCGCGCGGCCGGTGAGCTTGCCGAGCTGTTCGGCGCCGCGGCCGTGCCGGTCGATCGCGAATCCCGGTTGCACCGATTCCGCATGCGCGCCCGGGAAGTGGTCGGCGTGGCGCGGCCCGGGTTACGGCACCTCATCGAAGCATATGCACGCGGCGTCAACGCGGGGCTTGCGTCGCTGGGTGCCAGGCCTTTCGAATATCTGCTGCTGCGCGATGCGCCGCGCGAGTGGCTGCCTGAAGATTCAGTCCTCGTGGCTTACGCGATGTGGTTTACGCTGACGGACCATACCGGCGGCCGCGATGCCTTGCGCGGTCTCCTGGCCGAGGTTCTGCCGCTCGAGCTCGTCGCGTTTCTCGACCCGGTCGGCACCCGATGGGATGCGCCCATCGACGGCAGCGTCATCGAAGTGCCGCCGATACCGGGTCCCGAAGTCTACGATCTGCGGACCCTGGATCGCGCGCTGTTCGATACGCCCTCCAGCGGCCCGCGGCGCCGCCAGGAGGGAGCGCGCGGCCGGCTCGTTGCGGCCCTTACCCGCCGCGTCGATGCAGGCATCGGCAGCAACAACTGGGTGGTTGCCGGTGATCGCGCGGCGGGCGGTCACGCCTTGCTGGCCAACGACACGCACCTGCCGCTCGAAGTGCCGAACACCTGGTACCGCATCCGACTTCTGCTGCAAGCGCCGGGCGCCCCCGCGCCATCGCTCGATTTGTCCGGAATGACATTGCCGGGCGCGCCGATGCTGGTTGCCGGGAGCAATCGCCGCATCGCCTGGGGCTTCACCAACAGCTATGGCGACTGGGTAGATCTCGTAAGTCTCGAGCCGGACCCCGACGATGAAACCCGTTACCTCACGCCGCAGGGATCGCGCTCGTTCGAGCAATTCACGGAGACGATTCGAGTGAAAGGTGGCGAGGACGTCGCGGTCGACATGCGTTCGACTGTGTGGGGGCCGGTGATCGGCGCCGATGCCCGGGGGCGGCTCGTGGCCCTGCGCTGGCTCGCTCACGAGCCGGCGGCAACGAACGTGGAGATAATGGGCCTCGAGCAGGTCGAGGATGCGCGCGCTGCGCTCGATATCGCGAATCGCTCCGGTATACCGCCGCAGAACGTCGTGGTGGCGGATCGCGACGGCGGCATCGGGTGGACCATCATGGGGCGCATTCCGGCGCGCGCTGCCTACGATTCCCGCTTCCCTCGATCATCCACAGATGGGGGCGCGAAGTGGCTTGGCTGGCTCGACCCGAGTGAGTACCCGCGCAGCCTGAATCCGGCTCAGGGCCTGCTGTGGACAGCGAACGGACGAGTCGTCGGCGGCGAAGCCCTCGGGAAGATCGGCACCGCGGGATACGCTTTCGGCGCGCGCGCGCAGCAGATTCGCAACGATTTGCGTCGGCGCGATGCGCTTTCGGTCGAAGACATGCTCGACATCCAGCTCGACGATCGAGCCCGGTATCTCGATCGCTGGCGGGAGGTACTGCTCGATCTGCTCGGTGATGCAGCCGGCAATCCACGACGTGCCGAGCTGCGCGCATTGCTGGATGACTGGGCCGGTCGAGCTGATCCAGATTCCGCGGCCTACCGTCTGGTACGCGAGTGGCACGATCGAGTTCGCGATGCAGCGTTCCTGAGCCTGACGGCAGAGGTTCGTGCGCGCTTTCCCGACACGATTCTGACCCCGCCGCATCAGTTCGAAGGCGCAATGTGGCGCCTCGTCGAGCAGCGGCCTGTTCATCTTCTCGATCCGCGCTTTGAGACCTGGGGGACATTCCTGCTCGCGCAGGCGGACGCGATGCTCGCGAATTTCCAGCCGATGCCGGGAACCCTGCGGGAGCGCACCTGGGGTGAGGCCAATA
This sequence comes from Gammaproteobacteria bacterium, assembly GCA_013817465.1. Classification (GTDB taxonomy): domain Bacteria; phylum Pseudomonadota; class Gammaproteobacteria; order Steroidobacterales; family JACDCP01; genus JACDCP01. The sequence goes on from JACDCP010000166.1 coordinate 3,673, forward strand.
CAGTGCGCATTCAGCATCCCGTGAGCCGGGCGCTGCCCGCATTGAGCCGATGGCTGGACATGCCCACCGTGCAGCTACCGGGCGACAATGACATGCCGCGCGTGCAGCGCATCAACTTCGGCGCGTCGGAACGGTTTGCAGTCTCGCCGGGCCGCGAGGAAGAAGGCTACTTTCACATGCCGGCCGGCCAGAGCGGCCATCCGCTGTCGCCTTACTACCGTGCCGGTCACGATGCCTGGATGCGCGGGGATCCTCTGCCGTTTCTTCCGGGAGCTGCGGAACATCGTTTGGTCTTGCGTAACCGCTGATCCCGCTAAGGCGGGTGGCGTCGTGACTCAGGCTGCTGACAGCGGATGGCTGCGCCATTCAGTCTCAGCCAGCCGTCTGCAAAGCTGTCAGATCAGCCAACACCTCTTCCGAGTGCCCGTCAGGATCAACCTCCGGGTAGTGCTTGGCGATTTTGCCCTCGGGATCGATCAGGAAGCTTTCCCGCCGCGCGAACTTGACCGGTCCTATATTCTTGAGCACGCCGTATGTGCGGGCGATCTCGCCATCCGGGTCGGACAACAGCGTGAACGGCAGGTGGTATTTCTCGGCGAACTCTCTGTGTGACTCGACATCGTCGAGGCTCACGCCGACGATTTCCGCGCCGATCTCGCGAAACGCGAAGATGTTGTCGCGAAACTCACAGGCCTCGGTCGTGCAGCCGGGCGTGTCGTCCTTCGGGTAGAAATACAGCGCGAGCCATTTTCCGCGGTAGTCGTCGAGGCTGCGCCATTCGCCGGTCTGGTCCTGCAGCCTGAAATCCGGCGCAGATTCGCCGACTTCCGGTGCGTCCGTGGCGAGCACGCCGGAAACGAGAAGTGAGAACAGCATCAGGCCAATGAGCAGCCGGGGGTGGTAGCGTAGAGGGCTCATTATCATTGGTAATTTCCTCGGCACAGGAATGGAGCGCGGTTGGCGGAACGCGGTTGGCGGAATGAATTCCGCCCTACTATTATGCCACCATGCGCAGCGCAGCCGACCGACCGGATTGACTACAGACCTTGAACCGGCCACCGCACAAGCCGCGCATCGGGCTGATCCTGCCGGGGGGCGGTGCGCGCGCGGCTTATCACGTCGGCGTGCTCAAGGCTATCGCGGAATTCATGCCGCGGCGCGCGCCGAATCCGTTTCCGGTCATCAGCGGCACGTCCGCCGGCGCGATCAATGCGACCGTGCTGGCGAGTCGCGCGCTGCGCTTTCGCGCCGGCATTGCCGAAATGGAGCGTGTCTGGGCGAATTTCGCAGCGCATCAGGTTTACCGTTCCGACGCCTGGACCATGCTCGGCTCGAGCGCGCACTGGTTCGCCACGGTGATGCTCGGGGGCCTGGGCATCCGCAAGCCGCGTTCCCTGCTGGACAACGCGCCGCTGCGTGCGCTGCTCGAACGGAAGATCCGCTTCGAGGACATCCAGCGCGCCATCGACGCGCAGCATCTCGATGCGCTCGCGATCACCGCCTCGGGGTACAGCTCGGCGCGCTCGATTTCGTTCTTTCAGGCGCGCGACGACATCCAGGCATGGACGCGCGTGCGCCGGCGCGGCCAGAAAGCGAACATCACACTCGATCATCTGATGGCAAGTATCGCCGTTCCGTTCATCTTTCCGCCTGCCCGTATCGGCGGCGAATTCTACGGCGATGGCGCGATGCGCCAGTCAGCACCGCTGAGTGCGGCAATTCATCTGGGTGCGGAGCGCCTGCTCGTTATCGGTGTGCGCGATGAGGTAACCAATCCGACGCCGGATGCGGACAACCCGGCAACTTATCCGAGCCTTGGCCAGATTGCCGGCTACATGCTGGATACGCTGTTCATGGATGGCTTGTACGCGGATCTGGAGCGCGTGACGCGCATCAATCTGCTCGTCAACCAAGTGCCGCGTGGGGAGTTGAGCGGGCCGGTGGCCAATCTCAAACGCATCGATACTCTGCTCGTCGTGCCGAGCCAGGACATTCGCGGCATCGCCCGGCGCCATGTGCACGAACTGCCGCTGCCGGTCAGACTGCTGCTTCGGGGCATCGGCGCCATGAATCAGGGCGGCTTGCAGCTCGTCAGCTATCTGCTGTTCGAGTCCGGCTACACGCGCGCTCTGATTCGGCTCGGCTATCAGGATGCCTGGGCGATCGCCGATCGCCTGCGTCCGTTCCTGGCCGGCGAGGAAGTGCCGCCACTGACTGCGCCGCACTGGGTGGAACGCGATCTGTCAGGTCAGGAAAAGCGCCCCGAGACCGAGGAAGGCCATGAAGCCGATCGCGTCGGTCATCGTGATGAGGAGCACGCCGCCGGCCAGCGCCGGGTCGATCTTTAGGCGCTTCAGAACCAGCGGAATGCCCACGCCGGCGAGCGCGGCGACCAGCAGATTGATGATCAGCGCGGCCGCGATAATCGCGCCGACCTCCCAGCTTTGGAACCACAACACGACGGCCGCGGCGACGACGAGCGCCAACCCGACGCCGTTGAGCAAGCCGACAGCGATCTCTCTCTGAATCAGCCAGCGGGCGTTCGAGCGTTTCACCTGGCCCAGCGCAATGCCGCGGATCACCAGCGTCAGCGTCTGGCTGCCCGCGACACCACCCATGCTTGCGACGATCGGCATGAGCACGGCGAGCACGACGACCTGCTCGATGGCTGCCTCGAACAAGCCGACCACCCAGGCCGCGAGGAACGCCGTCGCGACATTGACGCCTAGCCACACGGCGCGCCGCCGGGCGCTCTTGACGACCGGCGCAAACATGTCCTCGTCCTCATCGAGGCCGGCCATGCGCATCATGGAATGTTCCGCCTGCTCGCGGATTACGTCGACGACGTCGTCGATAGTAATGCGGCCGACGAGCGCGCCTGCGTCGTTGACGACCGCCGCCGACAGGAGGTCGCGATCCTCAAACAGGCTGGCTACGTCCGCCTCCGGCAGGTCGGCATGGATAGCCTCGACGCTGGTGGCCATCAGCTCCGCGACCGTACGCTGCGGATCCTGGGTCAGCAGCCGGCTGATCGACAGCGAGCCGAGATATCCATCGTCCCGGCCGACGACGAAAAGCTGGTCGGTCCGCTCTGGAACGCCGCCGCGCGCGCGCAGATAACGCAACACGACTTCGAGCACGACATCCGGCCGCACCGTTACCGTGTCGGTGTTCATCAGGCCGCCCGCAGTATCCTCCGGGTACGCAAGGACTGCCCGCAGCCGATCACGATCCTGGTGCTCGAGCGAACGCAGCACCTGGCGGTTCACCGCTTCGGGCAGGTCGCCCATCATGTCGGCGAGATCGTCGAGCTCCATGCCTTCCATGGCAGCCACAAGCTCGTCGGCATCCATGCCGCTGATGAGATTCGCGCGCACCTCGTCATTGAGCTCGACGAGGACTTCGCCCTCATCCTCCGGATCGACAA
>JACDCP010000332.1 GCA_013817465.1 Gammaproteobacteria bacterium
GGTTGAAAGTGGAGCCGCGCAGCACTTCCGCCACGGAGATGTCGCCGGTGGCATCGATGTCTTCGCGGGAGATGACCGAGACCGGGCTCGGGCCTTCGATATCGACGCGCTGAATGCGCGAGCCGGTGACGGTGATGAGGCCCTGATCGGCGACATCCTCGTCTTCCTGTGCCGCAGCCATCTGCGGCGCGCCCAATGCGGCAACGAACGACGCTGCCGCACCGGACGCGAGCGCAAATCGCACTGCGTCCCGTATTGGGTTTCGCTCTTTCATTTGATCCTCCTGCAGGAGAGAGGTTGGCATTTTCTGGTGACTCTTTTGTCGCCGGTGCGTGAGGAATGAAACGCCGGCCGGACGACCCGAGTGCAGCTGAGCATAGCACCGTGAAAAGCCGAGTGGAAGCTTTCTGTTGTAAAAAGATTACAGCTCATCGAAGCCCCTATGCCGCAACAAAGCCTCCCGATCGATCTTCCGGTGTTGAGTTCGCGTGAGGACAAAGAACCCGACAGCGGGGACGGACTGCATGAATCTCCGGGCAAACGTCAGGCAGTACCCGGGCGCCATTTGTTGCAGGAAAGATACAGTTCCGGACCAGCCGGTCACTGACGAAGAGTGTGGCGAAAATCCGACAAGCTGCTGCGGGGCAAACGCGGGCACGAAAACGCGGTCGGGAAGGACAGAAGTGCCGCTGAAGTCAGCTATTTCTCTGCCCGGTGATCAGCCACCCGACCAGGTGGCGGACTCCCTCGACTGCCTCGTGATGCAGTGCAGCAGCCGTGCAGCTCAAGCCGGCGCGGCGCAAGTGCGATACCAGCGTCTCAATCCGACCGGCATCGAAAGCCGCCTTTTCGAGATCGCGCAATCGCGCTTCGTTCGCCCTGATCTCGCGCTCGGCTTCGTCCAGTAACGCCGTGGCCGGTTCGACCCCTCCCTCATGCAGCGCTTGCCAGGCGCGGCTCAGATGGCCGAGTGCGGTGCGCAGCATCTCGGGGTGCGCCGACCTCTCAATGGCGGCGCTTACGTCCGCCGCCGCCGCGTTGAGGCGCTGGCGTTTTTCCTCCGCATCGGCATCCTGCGCCAGGGCGCGCCGTTCATCGGGTGTGCGGGAGTGCGCCATGCATCGCATCAGCTCGCGACAACGCTCGAACAGCGCCGTTTCCTCGAACAGCAGGCGCGCATGCCCGAGCTCCTCATGCCCGGTTTCGAGAACGATGGACCCGGCATGATGCATGACGAACCGGCATTGCCCTCCCAGCCGCAGCAGTCGCGCGATCTCGAGGAGCGTCGCCGGAACATCCGTGTATTCGAGCGCGTATTGGCCGGTCACAGCATCGAAATACTCATCGGCGAAGGCGGTCCGCTCGGCCGCCTGGCCCGCATGAAAATGGATGCCCGCCAGCAATTCCCGGTCTATCCCGAGGGTCGCGGCCGGATCGATGCGCGCCCGGTCGATGCCATGGATCTCGAAGCCCTTGCCGCCTGCGCGCGAAACCTGATTGGCGATGAGCGCGATGGCGCCGTTGCCGGTGCAGATGTCGAGAATACGGGCGCCGGGTTCGAGTTCCGCAAAGAATTCTTCCCAGACAGCGCGCATGCGGCCTTCGTAATTCGCAGAAAAGGCCAGCGCGCAGGAAGTCACGAAGCCGTGCGCCCAGTAGATGTCCCACTGGTTCGGCTGCCCCTCCCCACTCGCCGGCGGGGAGCGGGCAGGGCTTCCGCTTGCGGAGGCATCTCCCCCTTGCGGGGAGTTGGCGCGACTATCTTCCTCCCGCCCCTCCGGGGAGGGAGTTGGAGAGAGGGGCGTCTTCGAGGAATCGTTACTCATGTCAGCCAGGTTGTCCGGGAGAGTCGGTCCTTATAATGTCTTCATGGCTGCCGATCAAACGACTCGAGCACTGGAGCGAGGCCGGACGCTTGGTGAACGGGGCGAGCTCGACGCCGCTGCCGCGCAATTCGAGCGGTTGCTGCGCGAAGCGCCGGGCTGCCTCGAAGCCCGGCACGATCTGGGGATCGTGCGTTTCCGGCAGGGACGCCCGGAGGACGCGGAAACCTGCTTCAGGGGCGTGCTGGAGCGGGCGCCACAGGCAGCCGAGACCCTTTCTGCCCTGGGTGTCGTGCTGGAGGCAACGGATCGACTGGCGGAATCTCGCGACTGCTTTGCCCGGGTCACGGAGCTCGACCCGGGATCGGCCGATGCCCATGC
>JACDCP010000333.1 GCA_013817465.1 Gammaproteobacteria bacterium
CCTCGAGGTTGAAGGGCGGCTGAAGGCTCTCGAGCAGCTTCCTAGCAGTGACCGACGCGTCCGAGGGGTCGATCAACCGGGGCAGCAGCACCGCGAACTCGTCTCCGCCGAAGCGGGCGATCATGTCGGTAGGCCGGAAATGCCGGCGCAAGGATTCGGCCACGAAGCGCAGCGCGTTGTCGCCAGCCAGATGGCCATGGCTGTCGTTGTAGGCGTTGAAGCGGTCGATGTCGATCACGACCAGGCTCACTTTGGCGCCGCTTTGTCGGCTGCGCTGAATATGGCGGCGGAACACGTCCTCGAGCCAGTGCCGGTTGTGGACCTCGGTCAGCGCATCGGTTAAATCATCCTGCTCGATCCGGCGGGGCTTGCCGAGGCCTTGCGCAATCGTGTCGCGATCGGTACGCACGCGATGCGAGAGCACGGCCAGCAGATTGCGCGCGAACGCATGCGACGCGTTGACGAGCGACCACAATAGATCGTGGCTCAGCACCATGAGATGTGTCTGTTCGTCCGCGACGACCCAGGTCGAAGGATCAATGGCTTCGATGAGTGAGGTTTCGCCGGCGCAGGCGCCAGGCCCGAGCGTTTCAACCGCCGGCTCGTCGACCGAGCCGAGGTGGATCCGCAAATTGCCGGCAAGCACCACGTATACATGCTGGCTCCGGCGCCCCGGGGCAAGCAGGACCTTGCCCGCTCCGAGGTCATAACGATCGGTCTGCGGCAGGAATTTGCCGATGACGTCCGGCTCCACGTCGAGGAACAGGCCGCGCCCGGTGAGCAGATGGCTGGTGGTGTCCCCGATATTCATGGACGCTGATGATAACAACCGCAGCGCGGAAATCATTGCAATATCGCCGGGCCGGTTGAAACGGACCTGGCATGTTGTGCCAGCGCCCAGCCAACGTGCTCCCGCACGACCGGTGAAGCGTGTCCGGCACGCGCTTCCAGCGCCCTGGTGACCTCGGGCGACGGTGCGGCGTTGCCGAGCGCTACCGCGATATTGCGTAACCAGCGCTCATAGCCGATGCGACGTATCGCGCTGCCTGCTGTTCGGCTGAAAAACTCCGTTTCGCTCCAGCCAAAGAGTCGCGTCAGAGAGCTGCCGTCCAGATCGTTGCGCGGGGCGAAATCGCCTTCGGCGGTCGGTTGGGCGAACTTGTTCCAGGGGCAGCAGAGCTGACAATCGTCGCAGCCATAGATGCGATTGCCGATTGCCCTGCGCAGCCCGGGCGGGATGGAGCCCTCGAGCTCGATGGTCAGGTAAGAAATGCAGCGGCGCGCGTCGAGCTCGTAGGGCGCGACGATGGCGCCGGTCGGACAGACGTCCATGCAGGCGCGACAGCTCCCGCAATGATCGATGGCGGGGACGTCGATCGGCAGCGGCAGATCGGTGAACAGCTCGCCGAGGAAAAACCACGAGCCGGCGCGGCGGTCGATCAGGTTCGTGTGCTTGCCGATCCAGCCGAGGCCGGCTTTGCGCGCCAGCGCCTTTTCGAGCACGGGCGCGCTATCGGCGAAGGCCCGGTAGCCGAAAGGGCCGATGCGTTTTTCGATGCGGGTCGCGAGCCGCTGCAGGCGCTTGCGCATGAGTTTATGGTAGTCACGGCCGAGCGCGTAGCGCGACACATACCCCAGCGAGGCATCGTCAAGCACTTCGTTCGCCGGCCGCGCGCCGGCTGGCCGGTAGTCCAGGCGCACGGAAATCACCCGCAGCGTGCCCGGCACGAGCTCCGCGGGTCGCGCGCGCTTGCTGCCATGCCGGCGCATGTATTTCATGACGCCGTGACGGCCTTGCTCCAGCCAACTCTCGAGCCGCTTTTCGTCGGCCCCGAGATCGGTGTCGGTGATGCCGATAGCCTGAAAGCCGAGCTCGTGCCCCCAGCGCCTGATGTCGCCGGCCAGCACGGAGAGCTTTTCTGCGGAGAGCGCCTGCATGCCTCCAGTATAATCTTGTCGATGCAGGAGCTTCCGGCGCAGATTTACAGCGCGGCCCAGGTGCGCGAGCTCGACCGGCTGGCGATCGACGAGGCCGGCATCCCTGAACGCACGCTGATGGCGCGGGCTGGGCGTGCCGGATTCGACGCGTTGCGTACCCGCTGGCCGCTCGCCGGCCGGCTGCTGATTCTCTGCGGCAGCGGCAAGAATGCCGGCGATGCCTACATCGTCGCGCGTCACGCGCTCGAGGCCGGGCTGGAG
>JACDCP010000167.1 GCA_013817465.1 Gammaproteobacteria bacterium
ATTTGCGCAGCGAATGCTCAAATCCACACGACAAAGTCGCAAGAACAGCGAACTGACCAACTTGTCACAGCGATTGCCGAGATCAATGTCCCACATCGATCAATAATCATCGTTAATCAGAGCTTCCTTAATTAATGAAAAGGCCAATGGAAAGGCAGCGGGCACAGGGCGAACGGGGCCGGACTCCGCAGAATCCGACCCCGCGCCCGACTCAATTGGCGGCCGGCTTGCAACGGCACAGCTTGGCCAGACCCTGCAGGCTTGCTTCAGGCCCCCCGGGTGCCGCAAAGTCGATTTCCGATGGCGTAGAGAAGACGATCTCGCCGCAATTGTACCTGCCGCGGCCGCTTTCGATCTCGAGGCGTGACATCAGGGCCGAAGTGGTCGGCCCGCTCGAGATCAGGCGCGCATCGTCGAAGGTCGTGATATGAATGCGTCCGCCGTCGTTGCTCTCCATGTCGTGGCTCGTGACAGCCTCCTCCGCGCCGAGGAAGCCGAGCAGAACGGTCTGTGAGACCACTGACGATACCTCTTGCGTGATCAGATTCGTCAGCGTCAGCTCGCCGATGAAGGGCGTGTTTTCGGCATGTTGCTTGGGCACCCCTGCAATCGAGTACAGGTCGCATTTCGGGAGCTGGCCGGCGCCGGCTGGGGCCGCCGCGATCGACAGGCCGATGATCAACGTCGGAATGGATTGTGCGAGGTGCATGTTTGATTCTCCGGTAGGTAAACAGTGTCGCGGGCAAGGGTGAGTTTGCCCGCAACGCAATGCGGCGGTCCCGAGGGCGAGCCGAGGTTTTGCCGATGATTGCAGCGGGAGAAGGTATGATCTCCCGGGATCGGAATTTTGCGCGATGACATCTCGGCTTCAGGGAAATTTCTGGATCGGCGAGTGCGAGATTTGCCCCTCGCGCAATCTGGTCAGCGGTCCGAACGGCGCGACTCGGGTCGAGCCGAAAGCGATGGCCGTCCTCGTGGAGCTTGCGAGCCACGCCGGCGAGACCGTTGCGCGGCAAGCGCTCATCGACGCAGTGTGGCCGCGGGGGTTCGTGACCGACGACGTGCTGACCCGCTGCGTAACCCAGCTCAGAAAGGCGCTCGGCGAGGACCTCGCCGGCCCCGCTTCGTCGAGACCGTGCCGCGCAAGGGTTACCGTCTGCTGAAGCCGGTCGAGCAGCCGGAGCGCACTGGCGGTGGCGGCGGGAGCACGGAGGGCACGCAGCTTCCGGCCTTGCTCGTGCTGCCCTTCCAGAACCTCTCTGGACTGGCGAACCAAGAGTATCTGGCCGATGGCATGACCGAGCTGCTGATCGCGCGGCTCGCGGCTATCCACGGCCTGCGCGTGCTGTCTCGCACCACCGCGATGAGTTTCAAGGATCGGCGCGTGAGCATGTCCGAGCTCGTGCGGGAGATCCGCGTCACCTGGATTGTTGAAGGATCGATCCTGCTCGCGGACGAGCACATCCAGGTGGTTGCGCAGTTGATCGACGCGCGCTGCGACGCCCACGTATGGGCTCAGGAATATCGGCGAGCATTTGTCGACCTGCTCGGTCTGCAAAACGACATTTCGACACGGGTCGCCACCGAAATACGACTCAAAATTGCACCGGTTTCCAAGGCGGAAGCGCCACAGCAACGCATGACGGCCGCAGCCCTGCGCAGCTTTTTGACGGCCCGCCAGCTCATAAGTCGACGGACGCCGGCGGACCTGCGCGAGGCCTTGCAGCAACTTAACAAGGTCACCGAGCTGGAACGGGATTCCGCGCTGGCGTGGGGATCGCTGGGGGAAATCCATCTGCTGCTCGCGCATTACGGCGCCGCGCCGCCGCCCCAGGAGGTCCCGGAGGCCAGGGCTTGCGTCAGCCGTGCACTCGCGCTCGATCCGACACTCGCGATCGCGCTGGGCTGCCGGGGCACCCTCGCGCTGTTCTTTGATCGCGATCTGGAGGCGGCGGAAGCCGACTTGCGGCGTGCGCTCGAGCTGCAGCCGAGCTATTCACTGGCGATGCTCGCCATGGCAAATGTGTGCGCCGTCCGCGGCGAATTCGCGGAGGCGAACGAGTGGATGCAGCAGGCCCTGCTCATCGATCCGCTGGATATCGGCATCAACATGAATGCCGGAGATCATCTGATCCTGCAGCGGCATTATGACGAAGCTGCGCGGCAGCTCGTGCATACGCTCGAGCTCCGGGAAACGCATCTGCCGAGCCGGTTGCGGTTGGCGCTGGCGCTGGCCCTGGGCGGGGAGCATGCCAAAGCTGCTCGACAGCTCGAGATCGTGAAAAGCGCCACCGGCGGCGATGCGCAATATTGGGAATATGCGGCGCTGACTTCGGCAGCGCAGGGCCGGCCTGAGGAGGCAAGATCTTGTGTGGCCGAGCTCGACGCTCTGGCGCGCGAGGGCTTCGTCGCGCCGTGGCCGCGGGCGCGCGCCTGCGCCGCGGCGGGCGAGGTGAAGCGTGCCCTCGATTTCCTCGAGCAGGCGGCGGCAGAGCAGTCGAGCTCCCTGATCTTCTTGGGCGTGACGCCTGTCTTCGACCGCCTGCGCACCGATCCACGTGCGCAAGCGCTGATTGAGCGCCTGCGCCTGCCTGCCGCAGGCTCCCCGCGGAGGTGAGCGGGGACCGGACCGGGTGACCAGCACCAGGTCCCCGATCAAATCAACAAAGCTGCCGGCAGCCGGCTGTCAGTCTTCGATGAGGAAGCTGCGGAGCTGATCCGAGCGCGTCGGATGGCGCAGCTTGCGCAAGGCCTTGGCCTCGATCTGCCGGATCCGCTCGCGGGTGACATCGAACTGCTTGCCGACTTCCTCGAGCGTGTGATCGGTGTTCATGTCGATGCCGAAGCGCATGCGCAGCACTTTGGCTTCGCGCGGCGTCAGTCCGGCGAGCACGCCGTGAGTGGTTTCGCGCAGACCCTCCGAGGTGGCCGACTCGATCGGTGAGGCGACCGTCGCGTCTTCGATGAAGTCGCCGAGATGCGAGTCTTCGTCATCGCCGATCGGCGTCTCCATCGAGATGGGCTCCTTGGCGATCTTCAACACCTTGCGCACTTTGTCCTCGGGCATTTCCATGCGCTTGGCCAGCTCGTCCGGCGTCGGCTCGCGGCCCATCTCCTGCAACATCTGCCGTGAGATGCGGTTCAGCTTGTTGATGGTTTCGATCATGTGCACCGGGATGCGGATAGTGCGCGCCTGGTCGGCGATGGAGCGCGTGATGGCCTGGCGGATCCACCACGTCGCGTAGGTCGAGAACTTGTAGCCACGGCGGTACTCGAACTTGTCCACGGCCTTCATGAGGCCGATGTTGCCTTCCTGGATCAGATCGAGGAACTGCAGACCGCGGTTGGTGTACTTTTTCGCGATTGAGATCACGAGGCGCAGGTTCGCCTCGACCATCTCCTTCTTCGCGCGCCGCGCCTTCGCTTCGCCGAGCGACATCTGGCGGTTGATTTCCTTGATCTCGGTAATCGAAAGGTGGGCATGCTTCTCGATGCCGGCGAGCTTGCGCTGCAGGCGCAGGATGTCGTCTTTCTGCGCGCCGAGCGCGGACGAGTATTTGCGTTTCGCGCGCGCCTGTTTGTCCACCCACTCAAGGTCGGTCTCGTTGTCCGGGAAGTTCGCGATGAATTCCCGCCGCGACATGCCGGTCTCACGCACGCAGATCGCCATGATCTGCCGTTCGTTGCGGCGAATATCGGCGACAGTCTCGCGCAGGCTGAAAGTCAGCGTGTCGAACATCTTCGGCGACAGCTTGAGCTCCATGAACTCACCGGCCAGCGCCTTGCGGAGCTGCATCGCGGTCTTGTGCTGGGAGCCGCGCCTGTCGATGGCGGCGATCAAACGCGTATAGAGCTTGTGCAGCGAGGCGAAGCGCTGGCGAGCTTCTTCCGGGTCGGGGCCGGTGTCGACGACGGCTTCGTCTTCATCGTCCTCGTCCTTCTCTTCTTCCTCTTCCTTGCGCGCGGAGGCCGCCGTCTTGGTGTTCGGCGAGGCGATCTCGTCGGGCGCGTTCGGGTCGATGAAGCCGGTGATGACGTCGAGTAGCCGCGTGCCTGCTTCGACCGATTGCCAGGCGGCGAATAGAGTGTCATAAGTGCCGGGGTAAATCGCGAGCGCGCTGCGCACCTGGTCGAGGCCTTCCTCGATGCGCTTCGCGATGCGAATCTCGCCTTCGCGCGTCAGGAGCTCGACCGTGCCCATTTCGCGCATGTACATGCGCACCGGATCGGTCGTGCGGCCGAACTCGCTGTCGACGGTCGCGAGCGCAGCGGCCGCCTCGTCGGTGTCGTCGTCATCCGAGGACACCGCGGCGTCGGACAGGAGCAGGGATTCTGCATCCGGCGCCTTCTCGTACACGGTGATGCCCATGTCGTTGATCATGTTCACGATGTCTTCGATCTGCTCGGGATCGACGATCTCGTTCGGCAGGTGATCGTTGACTTCGGAATAAGTCAGGTAGCCCTGCTCCTTGCCGCGCGCGATGAGGAGCTTGAGCTGCGATTGCCGCTGATCGTTGATGGGTGCGCGTTTTTCGCTCAATGTGGGGTGCCTCGTCTGAGGGGGTGCGGGCAAACGTGCCAGTATAGCCGTGATATGCGTGCCCTGCCAGGCAAAATCAAGCCTGATTCGCCTGCTCGAGCGGTTTTCCGACTACGGCGTGCAGGCCTCGCAGCTCGGCCTTTTCCGACGCCGTCAGCTCGGTCTCCGCGGCTTTCCTGACCAGCTCGTCCATGCGGTCCAAAGCCTCCTGGCGGACCAGTCGTTCGGTCGCGTTCCTGAATACCGTCACCGCCATCTCTTCGTCCTCGAGCATTTGCTCGCGGGCCAGTTTCGCGAGCGCCTCGTAGTGCTCGTGGTGGCGCCAGCGCTCGAGCACGCCGGCCGTGGTCAGGGTGCCCCGGCCCTGCAGATCGTCGATCAGCGCAGCGAGCAGCGAGACGCCCGGCCGGTCGATGCGCCTCAGGTCGTCCAGATCCGCAGCCTCTTTCGCGAGCGACGGATACTGCAACAGCAGGGCGATCGCTTTGCGCACCAGGTTGCTGCGCCCGGCCTGCGCGACCGGCCGCGCGATGCGTCGCGGCCGCAACGGCTCGCCCGCATTCCCGGCGAGCAGCGGCTCCAGCCGCTCGACGCTCAGTCCCACTGTGTCTGCGAGCTTCTCGATGAGCAGCTCTTTGTAGACGCCGGGCGGAACGCGGTTGATCAACGGGCGCGCCAGCTCGGCAAGACGCGCGCGTCCGTCGACCGTCTCCATGTCCACGCCGTCCGTCAGACGGCGAATCAGAAAGTCGGACAGCGGAATCGCTTGAGCGAGCCGGGCAGTGAACGCTCTGGCGCCCTCGGTGTTGACCAGCGAGTCCGGATCCTGTCCGTCGGGCAGGAACAGGAACTTGAGCTGGCGTCCCTCGCGCAGGCCTGGCAGCGCATTGCCGAGCGCCCGCCAGGCCGCCTCGCGTCCGGCGCGGTCGCCGTCGAAGCAGAAGACTACCTCGTCGGTGACGCGGAAGACACGCTCGAGGTGTTCGCCCGTGGTCGCCGTGCCCAGGGTCGCCACGGCGTTGTCGATGCCGTGACGGGCCAGCCCGACGACGTCCATATAGCCTTCGACCACGATGAGCCGCGGGATATCCCGCAGGCACGTGCGCGCCTCGTAAAGCCCATAGAGCTCGCGGCCCTTGTGGAACAGCGGCGTTTCCGGGGAATTCAGGTACTTCGGCTCGCCCTTATTCGTGATGCGGCCGCCGAAAGCGATGCTGCGCCCACGTGCGTCCCGGATCGGGAACATGATGCGGTCGCGGAATCGGTCGTAATGGCCGCCACCGTCCTTCGCGATGATGAGACCCGCGGTGACGAGGCGCTGGCGGTCGTGATCCGATCGGCCGAGCCGGCCGAGCAACGCATTCCAGTCGTCGGGCGCGTAGCCGATGCCGAAGCGCGCGGCGGTCTCGCCGGTCAGGCCCCGCCCGCGCAGATAGGTTTTCGCAGCTTCGCTGTTTTTCAGACAATCGCGGAAAAACGCCGCGGCCGCCTCGAGCACGTCGTACAGGCTTGTTTCCGGACGCTCGTCCGGTCCTTCCTCGCGCGGCACCTCGAGGCCGAGCTGTGTGGCCAGCTCCTCGACGGCCTCGACGAAGCCCATGTGATCGTACTCCATCAGAAAGCCGATCGCGGTGCCGTGCGCGCCGCAGCCGAAGCAATGATAAAACTGCTTCTGCGGGACTACCGTGAAAGACGGGGTTTTCTCGTCATGGAAAGGGCAGCAGGCCTTGTGCTCGCGGCCGGCCTTCTTGAGCGGCACGCGGCGGCCGATGACTTCGACGATGTCGGCTCGCGCGACGAGCTCATCGATGAAGGTTTGCGGAATGCGTCCTGCCATAGCTCCAGCATAGCGGGGAAAGAAGAAGCATAGTCCAGCCCGGCGATTTCGCCAGCAATGAGCGGAAAATCAGGAGGCGAGCCTCGCCTTGACGCGTGCGCTGACGACGCTCATGTCGGCGCGGCCTTGCGCCTTTTTCTTGACCTCCGCCATGACCTTGCCCATGTCGCGCATGGAGTTCGCGCCGGTGCCGTCGATCGCCGCATCGATGGCGGCATCTATCTCTTTTTCCGTGAGCTGCTCGGGAAGGTATTCCTGCAGCACTACGATTTCGGCGTTTTCTTTCGCGGCCAGCTCGGCGCGTCCGGCCTGCGCGTACTGGATGACGGACTCACGGCGTTGCTTGATCAGCTTCTCGATGACGGCAGTCTCTTCCGGCTCGTCGAGCGTCTTGCGTTCGTCGATCTCGCGCTGCTGGATTGCGGCGAGCGCCATGCGCACGACGCCAAGGCGCGCCTTCTCACCAGCGCGCAGTGCGGCTTTCATGTCGTCCTGAATCCGTTCCTTGAGCGACATTTTTCACATAGAGCCGGGTTCAACCGGCCAGGCAGGATCGATTACAACCGATCATTCAATACAGGCGCTTGCGGCGAATCACTTCCCTCTGCAGGCGTTTCGCGTGCCGCTTCACGGCCGCCGCTTTCTTGCGTTTGCGTTCCTGCGTCGGCTTTTCATAGAATTCACGGCGGCGCAGCTC
>JACDCP010000168.1 GCA_013817465.1 Gammaproteobacteria bacterium
GTTGCCGTGCGCCACCACCAGCACATCCTCGCCGCGTCGCAGGCAGGGTGCGATGCTTGCCTCCCAGTACGGCGCGACGCGCCCCAGGGTGTCCTTCAGCGATTCGGTGGCCGGAAGCTCGGCGTCTTTCAGACGCGCATAGCGTACATCGTTCCGCGCATGTCGCTCATCGCCGGCTTCGAGAGCCGGCGGCGGCGTGGCGTAGCTGCGCCGCCAGATCTTGACCTGGGCTTCGCCGTGCCGGGCCACCGTCTCGGGCTTGTTCAAGCCCTGCAATGCGCCGTAGTGGCGTTCGTTGAGGCGCCAGCTCCTATGCACCGGAATCCACATCAGGTCCATGTCCTCGAGCACGATCCAGAGCGTGCGGATGGCGCGCTTGAGCACGGAAGTGAACGCGACGTCGAAACGATAGCCGCCATCGAGCAGCTCGTGTGCGCTGCGGTGCGCCTCCGCGATGCCGAGCTCGGTGAGATCGACGTCCGTCCAGCCCGTGAACAGGTTCTCCAGATTCCAGGTGCTCTGACCGTGGCGCAGCAGGACGAGTTTACCGGTCAATGTCATCTCCCATTTTCCATGCACGGCTGAATCATTCGGCTGCCGCGCGCGGCGGGTTGAAACCCGCCCTACTTGTCTGTCGGGCGGACCTTGAAATTGCCGCGGCTTTCGTCGTACTCGAGCTCGATCAGACCCTGCGACTCGCCGGCCTTGAGCAGCTCCGTGAAGCTCGAATAGCCGTAATAGTTCTCGTTGAAGCCCGGGAAGACGCGCCGGATGGTCTGCTTGACGAGTGAGCCCCAGAGCGGATCGTAGTCCGCGTCGAGCGAGCTCACGATTTCGCTCAGGCGATCCATGGCCTCCTGCTTCTTGTCGGCTGCCGGGCCGCGCTTCTTGCGCGCGGGTCGTTTCTTCTGCGCGGCGCGCGCCAGATCGTCGTAGTAGATGAACTCGTCGCAATTCGCGATCAGCAGATCCGAGGTCGAGCTCTTGATTCCGCAGCCGATCACGCGCTTGTCGTTTTCCTTGAGCTTCGAGACGAGCGGCGAAAAATCGCTATCGCCCGAGATCAGCGCGAAAATGTCGATGTGCTGCTTCGCATAGCAGAGGTCTATGGCGTCGACGACCATACGGATGTCGGCGCTGTTTTTGCCGCTCATCTTGCTCTGCGGGATATCGATCAGCTCGACGCCCTGGCTGTGGAACTCAGGCAAATAGTTCTGGTAGTAGCGCCAGTCGCAATAGGCGCGCTTGAAGACGATGCGGCCCTTCTCGAGCAGCCGCTTCAGGACGAGGCCGATCTCGAACTTCTGCGCATGCGTGTCGCGTGCGCCGATGGCGAGATTCTCGAAGTCGATGAAAGTGGCGATCAGGGGTTCGGTAGCCATAATGGGGACATTCCTGATTTTCCGTAAAGGGTGAGACGAAATGGGGACATTCCTGATTTTCCTCTGGAAATGGGGACATTCCTGATTTCCCCCTGATATGTGCGGCTAACTGAACACCTCTTATGGAAAATCAGGAATGTCCCCATTTCACAGGAATGTCCCCATTTCACACGGTGAGCTTGCGGATTTCCTGCAGGGCGACGGAAAGGGTCGGGAAATCCCGCGCACCCGCAGTGCGCATTTCCTTGAGAGTGCGCTTGGCATGCGTCACTTGCTCGCTGACAGTGCCGAGCCAGCCGACGACCGCCTCGGCAGGGGAGGGGCTGCGGCGCCCGGCGATGACCTTCGCGGCCAGGGTGCGCTGCAGACTGTACAGGTTCTCGCGCAAGGCGCCGCGCGCGACGGCCTGCCAATGGCCTTCGACCTCGAGGGCCTCGATGCGCTCGCGCACCCAGTCGAGGCTCAAGCCCCGGCCGAGCTCGTAATAAACCGCTGCAACGTACTTGACATCGGCTTCGAGCTCCTGCGCGGCTTCGACGATGTCCAGCGCCGCGTACATGCCCTGCAGCGCAGCCATGCGCCGCGCGGCCTTCTCCGGCACACCGAGATCGATATAGGTCCGAGCGTGTTCCTGAAACCGCTTGAGCGCCGGGCCGAGGAGCAGGTCGGGCAGGTCCTCGAGGAGCGTCGAGACCCCCGGGCGCAGCCGCGAAACCGCCGCCTCGATATCGAGCTCGGTGTGCTTGTAGTGATTCAGGAACCAGTACGCGGCCTGGCGCAGCAGCCGCGTCGTCTGGAACATCATCGAGTACTGCGTGTTGGCGTGCACCTGGTTGTCCAGCCCCTCGATGGCCGCCCACAGCGCGCGCACATCGAAGACCTCGCGGCTGATCGTGTAGGCGCGAGCGATGGCCGCCGAGTCCGCACCCGTCTCCTCGGCCGCGCGCACCGGGAACACCGGTCCCATGCGGTTGATCATGCTGTTCGTAACCAGCGTGGCGACGATTTCCCGGCTCAGGCGGTGCTCGTTCATCAGGGTCTTGTAGCGGCGGCGCAGCGGCGCCGGAAAGTAACTGTGCAGCTCGTGCGCGAGATAGCTGTCTTCCGGCACGTTCGAATCGATCAAACGGCTGTACAGCGCGATCTTGCTGTAGCTCACGATGATCGCGATCTCGGGGCGGGTGAAGCCCTTGTCGAGCTTGCGGCGCTCCACGATGTCCTCGTCGGATGGCAGGAATTCGAGCGCGCGGTCGAGAACGCCGCTGCGCTGCAGGCTGCGCACCAGATGGCCATGCTCGTTGATGCGCTCAGCGGCGTGCGCCTCGGTCATGCTGATCGCCTGACTCTGCAGGTAGTTGTTGCGCAGCACGAGCTGGGCGACCTCTTCGGTCATGGCCTCGAGCAGGCGCCGCCGCCGGCTCGGCGTGAGCGGCTTGCTCTCTGCCATCTGGTTCAGCAGGATCTTGATGTTCACTTCGCGGTCGGAACAGTCCACGCCCGCCGAGTTGTCGATGAAGTCTGTGTTGATGCGGCCGCCGTTCAGCGCATATTCGACGCGGCCGAGCTGCGTGAAGCCGAGATTGCCGCCCTCGCCGACGACCTTCGCTTTGAGCTCGCTTGCGTTGACCCGCAGGTTGTCATTCGCGCGGTCGCCGACGCTCGCATTGGCCTCGTGGCTCGCCTTGACGTAAGTGCCGATGCCGCCGTTCCAGAACAGGTCGACCGGCATCTTGAGAACCGCGCGGATGAGCGCCTGTGGCGTCACCGGAGCCTCACCGACGCCGAGCATCTTGCGCGCCTGCGGGTTCAGGACAATGCTCTTCTCGCGCCGGGAAAAGACGCCGCCGCCCTTTGAGATCAACTCAGGCGAATAGTCGTCCCAGGTCGACCGCGGCAGATTGAACAGCCGTTCGCGCTCGGCGTAGCTCTGCTCCGCATCCGGATCGGGGTCCAGAAAAATGTGCATGTGGTTGAACGCCGCCTTGAGTCTCAGGTGGCGCGATTGGAGCATGCCGTTGCCGAATACGTCGCCGGCCATGTCGCCGATCCCGATGACCGTAAAGTCCTCGGTTTGGATGTCGACGCCCATTTCGCGGAAATGCCGCTTGACCGCCTCCCAGGCGCCGCGCGCAGTGATGCCCATCTTCTTGTGGTCGTAGCCCACCGAGCCGCCCGAGGCAAAGGCGTCGCCGAGCCAGAAGCCGTAGGACTTCGAGATCTCATTGGCGAGATCGGAGAACGTTGCGGTGCCCTTGTCGGCGGCCACGACGAGATAAGGGTCGTCGCCGTCGTGGCGCAACACGCAGCGCGGCGGCACGACCACGCCGTCGACGATGTTGTCCGTAATATCGAGCAAGCCCCTGATGAACGTCCGGTAGCAGTAGACGACTTCCCGCTGCACAAGCTCGCGGTCGCCGGCCGGCAGTCGTTTGGCGACGAACCCACCCTTGGCGCCCATCGGCACGATCACCGTGTTCTTGACGTTCTGGGCCTTCATGAGCCCCAGCACTTCGGTGCGGAAATCCTCCGGCCGATCCGACCAGCGCAGTCCGCCGCGTGCCACTTTGGCGCCGCGCAGATGCACGCCCTCCACGCGCGGCGAGTAGACGAAGACCTCGAACATCGGGCGGGGCAGCGGCAGATCGGGTATCCCGGCCGGGTCGTATTTGAACGACATGTAGGGCTTGGCTTCGCTGTTCTCGTCCTGCCCCTGATCGCCGCGTTGATAGTAGTTGGTGCGCAGTGTCGCCTGGATGACCGCGAGAAACGCGCGCAGGATGCGATCCTCGTCGAGGCTCGCGACGCCATCGAGGGCTTCCTTGATGCGGCGCTCGCAGGTTTCCTTCTCGCGCAGCCGGAATGCAGCGTCGTGGTCCGGATTGCAGCGCACGTCGAACAATCTGATCAGCAGGCTGCTGACGTGCGCGTTGTTGTACAACACGCGCTCCATGTATTGCTGGCTGAACGGCAGGCCGGTCTGCAGCAGATAACGGCAGCAGGCGCGCAACATCGCCGTTTCGCGCCAGGAGAGATGCGCGGCCAGCACGAGGCGGTTGAAGCCGTCGTTCTCGACATCGCTGTACCAGACGCGCGCGAATGCGTCCTGAAAAATGTCTCTCACGGAGGCCGGATCGAGCGCCTCGCCGCCCGTATAGGACATCTCGAAGTCCTGGATCCAGACCTCGGAGTCGTCGCCGATCTGCAGCCGGTAAGGGCGCTCGCTGATGACCTTGAGCCCCATGTTTTCGAGCATCGGCAGGACGTCGGAAATCGGAATCGGCTCGTCGGGGCGAAACAGCTTGAAGCGCAGATGAGCCTCCGGGAACGTCGGTGGGCGGTAGAGGCTCATGCGCAGCGTCTGTGGATCGGCGGCGATATCGACCAGCCGCTCGATATCGAATGTCGCCGCGCGCGGCGTGACGTCTTCTACGTAAGCGGCGGGAAACGACTGTGCGTAGGCACGGAAAAGCGCCAGGCCGCGTTCCTCGTCGAATCGCTCGATCAGTGTCTCGCGCAGTATGTCAGCCCAGGTCCGCACGGCTTCCGCGATGTGTTTTTCGATCTCCCTGGCGCGGATCTTCAGGCCCTGCCCCGGCGTCGTGCGCACGATGATATGTACGCGAGCGAGATTCGACTCCGAGAGCTGGACACTCGATTCCAGCGATTCACCGTCGCAGGCTTCCTTGAGGATCGCTTCGATACGCCGCCTAACCTGTGTGTTGTATTTGTCGCGCGGCACGAACACGAGGCAGGACACGAAACGGCGGAAATCGTCGCGGCGGATGAACAGGCTGACCCGCTGACGCTCCTGCAGATTGAAGATGCCGCTGGTCGTCCGCACGAGATCCTCGACCGAGCTGTGGAACAGCTCGTCGCGCGGGAACGTGTCCAGGATGTGCATCAGCGCCTTGCCCCCGTGGCTGCGCGGGGGCAGTCCCGAGCGCTCCATGACCTGTCGCACCTTGTGCCGCAGAAGCGGTATGTCGCGCGGGCTGCGGCTGTAGGCTACCGAAGTGAATAGCCCGAGAAAGCGGCGCTCGCCGCTGACGCGTCCCGCATCGTCGAAGGTTTTTACGCCGACGTAATCGAGATAGCCGGGACGATGCACCGTGGCGAGCGAGTTCGCCTTGGTGATGATCAGCAGATCCCGCGAGCGCGCCTGTCGGCGGATGTATCTGGAAGGTACGTTGCTCGTGCGGTCTTTCTTGCCGCCGTTCTTGCGCCGCAGAATGCCGAGCCCGGTGCCGGGGACTTCATCCAGGTGCATTTCTTCGCCATCGCGGACCAGCTTGTAGTCACGGTAGCCGAGGAACGTAAAATTGTCGTTCGCCATCCATTCCAGCAGCGCTGCGCCCTCGCTCACGTCATTCGCGTCGACGGGAGACGGATCCTTGTGCAGCGACTCGCAGACCTCGAGCGCTTTCTGGCGCATGGCCTGCCAGTCCGTGTAGGCGGCGCGGACGTCCGCAAGCGTGGAAAGAAGCCGACGCTCGAGTTCCTCGAGTCGCTGCAGGTCGGTTTCACGGTCCACTTCCACGTGCACCAGGGACTCAGGCGTGGCGCCCTCGGTCGGTGCAGCACCGTCGAGAATTTTCCTGAGGCGACCGCCGGCGGTGCGTTGCACCGTGATCACCGGGTGCACGGTCAAGTGATTGGAGAGCCCCTGACGCTGGAGAACCATGCTCATGCTGTCCACCAGGAAGGGCATGTCGTCATTGACCATTTCGACCACCGTATGGGTCGAGGTCCAGCCATGCTCTTTCTTTTCGGGGTTGAAAATACGCAGCTTCGGCTCGCCCGGCGTCCGTTCGCGCGCGAATGCGAGATGCCCCAGCGCCGCGCCGGCCAGATCTTCGGGGCTGCGTTGGCGCAGGTCTTCGACCGACACGTTTCGAAAGTAGTGTCGAATGAATCCGGCGATATCGAGCTTGCCGCCACGACCCTCGGCGTGCTCGACGATATTATCGAGAAGCCGTTTGCGGGCGTCGCTTATTCGGCGCTGCATGGCATGTTCAGCTCAGCTCGGCTGGCCGAGATTCTCGATCGCGGCGGCGAGAAACCGGCAGGCTTCACCGCCCGTCACGCACCGGTGATCGAAAGTCAGCGACAGCGGAATGCGCTTGTGGACTTCGATGCCGCCCATGACGGGCACCACGTCGTGGCGGACGCCGCCGGTGCCGAGAATGGCGACAGTGGGCACGACGATGACCGGCGTCGCGTAGCGGCCGGCCAGCATGCCGAAATTCGATAGCGTGATCGTGAAATCTCGCATGTCTTCCGGTGCAACCTTGCGCTGCCGCGTCGCCTCCTTGATCGCATTCAGGTCCTCACGAATCTCTCTGGCGTTCTTGTTCTCGATATCGCGCAGCACGGGCACAATCAGGCCGTCCGGTGTATCTACGGCCATGGCCAGGTCGATGCGATCCATGAGCCTGCGGCTCGCCGCCTCCGCGTCGAAGAAGGCGTTCAGGCCCGGCTCCGCGCGGCAGCCGGCGGCAATTGCACGCACCAGGCGGGCCGTGATGTCCTGACCTTGCGTCCATGCGTGTACGTCGGCGTCGTCGAAAATCGTGCAGGGCATCACTTCGTCGCGTGAGCGGCCCATGCTTTGCGCCATGGCTCGCCGTGGACCCCGCAGCGGCTCTGCCTCCCCGGTAGGGCGCGCGCCCGGTGGTCGCG
>JACDCP010000169.1 GCA_013817465.1 Gammaproteobacteria bacterium
GGCGATTAACAGTCCAAAGCGTTTCGATCATGCTCGTCGCGATGTCGGCGCGGTTGGCACGAATGAATTCGGCGCTACGGGGATGGGGATGAAAACGAACGAAAACCGCCCGCTGTCGCCGCATCTGCAGGTCTACAAGCCCCAGCTCACGAGTGTGCTGTCGATCCTGCACCGGATGACCGGCGTCTTCCTCTCGATTGCCGGTCTGCTGCTCGCCTACTGGCTGGTCTCGCTGATGCGCGGCCCTGAAGTTTACGCCGACGCGATGTCCTTGCTGGGCTCGGGCTTCATGAGGCTCGTCCTCGCAGGCGTGAGCTTCAGCTTTTTCTATCATCTGTGCAATGGCATTCGTCATTTGTTCTGGGATGCTGGTTATGGCTTTGAAATCGAACAGATTTATGCATCCGGCTGGACGGTCGTCATTGCATCGATCCTGCTGACTGTCGCGCTCTGGGCTGTTGTGCTGACGGGCAGCGCAGCATGACGCTGCGCACGCCCCTTCGCCGTGTGCTCGGCCTCGGCGCCGCGCACGACGGCACCTCACACTGGTGGGCGGAACGCATGACCGCCGCGGCGCTCGTGCCGCTCGGGCTCTGGTTCGCAGTCTCCTTGCTGAGGCTCGATGACCTCGACTATGCCGCTGTCCATGCGTGGGCGGGAGCGCCTCTGAATACCGTACTGCTCGTGTTGTTCGTCGCAATCACTTTTTATCACTCGCAGCTCGGCGTCCGCGTCGTCATTGAGGATTACGTGCACGGGCGTGCGCTCAAGCTCGTGTCGCTGGTGCTCGTGGATTTCCTCCATCTGCTGCTCGGCGTTGCCAGTGTCGTCGCCGTACTTCGTGTGAGCTTCGGAACCGCTGCGTGAGCGACACATATAATTACACCGACCACACGTATGACGTGATCGTGGTTGGCGCGGGCGGCGCCGGCCTGCGCGCCACCTTTGGCCTCGCCGAACGAGGCTTGAACACGGCCTGTCTGACCAAGGTTTTCCCGACACGCAGCCATACTGTGGCGGCGCAGGGTGGCATCAGCGCAGCCCTCGGCAACATGGGTGAGGACGACTGGCGCTGGCATATGTACGACACGGTCAAGGGCTCGGACTGGCTCGGCGACCAGGATGCCATCGAATACATGTGCAAAGAAGCGCCGGATGCCGTCATCGAGCTCGAGCACTACGGCGTGCCGTTCTCGCGCACCGAGTCAGGGCGCATTTATCAGCGCCCGTTCGGCGGTATGACCACGCACTACGGTAAGGGCACGGCGCAGCGCACTTGCGCAGCCGCCGATCGTACCGGCCATGCCATGCTGCATGCGCTTTATCAACAGTCGCTCAAGCACGATGCGAACTTCTTCAACGAATACTTCGCGCTCGATCTCATCATGGAGGAGGGCGCCTGCCGCGGCGTGACCGCAATCGCGCTGGCCGATGGTTCCCTGCATCGTTTTCGAGCGCAGCAGACTATCCTCGCGACCGGTGGCTACGGGCGCGCCTATTTCTCCTGCACTTCGGCGCATACCTGCACCGGAGATGGCAACGGCATGGCGCTGCGCGCCGGCCTGCCGCTGCAGGATATGGAGTTCGTGCAGTTTCATCCGACCGGCGTGTACGGCGCCGGCATGCTGATCACGGAGGGCGTGCGCGGCGAAGGGGGTTACCTGACCAATTCGAAGGGCGAGCGCTTCATGGAGCGCTATGCGCCGAACGCCAAAGATCTCGCCTCGCGCGACGTCGTGAGCCGTTCCATGACCATTGAAATCCGCGAGGGTCGTGGCGTGGGCCCGGAGCAGGACCACATTTACCTGCACCTCGATCACCTCGGCGCGGAGGTGATCCGGGAGCGGCTCCCCGGCATCGCCGAAACCGCGCGCGTGTTCGCGAACGTCGATGTCACGAAGGCGCCGATCCCGGTGCTGCCGACCGTGCACTACAACATGGGCGGGATACCGACGAACTTCCATGGCGAAGTCGTCACTTTGCAGCACGGCGATCCCGACAGCGTTGTCGCCGGCCTCATGGCCGTCGGCGAGGCCGCCTGCGTGTCAGTGCACGGTGCAAACCGGCTCGGCTCCAACTCACTGCTCGACCTGGTGGTGTTCGGCCGCGCCGCCGCGGCCCGCTGCGCGCAGACGGTCGTGCCGGGCGCGCGACAAAAACCGCTGTCGAAAGGCGCGGGCGACGAAAGCATCCGCCGTCTCGACCGGCTGCGCAACGCGAACGGCACGCTGCCGACCGCCGAAATACGGCGGCGCATGCAACGCGTGATGCAGGATCACGCAGCCGTGTTCCGCACCGGCGACGTGCTCGAGGAAGGCATCGTCAAGTTGACCGCGGTCTACCGATCGTTCGCAGATGTGCGCGTGGCGGATCGCTCGCTGGTCTGGAATTCGGATCTCGTGGAAACCTTCGAGCTCGAGAACCTGCTCGGCAACGCCATGACGACGATCTGCTCGGCGGCGAACCGCAGGGAAAGCCGCGGCGCCCAGGCCCGCGAAGACTACCCGGAGCGCGACGACGAAAACTGGATGAAGCACACGCTTGCGTGGCTTGACGCGGATGGCGGTATCGAGATCGACTATCGGCCGGTGCACCTGCGGCCGCTGACCGACGAGGTCGAGGCTATTCCGCCGAAGGCGCGCACTTATTGAGATGATCGGCAGGGCGTTCAGGAAGGCGGGTTGAAACCCCGCCAGAGGATCATGCATGGCGACATTCCGGCTTCCGCCCAATTCACGCATCCGCAAGGGTAAAACCTGGACGGCGGCAGAGGGCGTCTCGAACCGGCGCCGCTTCATTGTCTATCGATACGATCCGGACAGCGGCGAAAACCCGCGCATGGATACGTACGAAGTGGACATGGACAAGTGCGGGCCGATGGTGCTCGACGCGCTCATCAAGATCAAGAACGAAGTCGATGCGACGCTGACCTTTCGCCGCTCCTGCCGCGAGGGCATCTGCGGCTCCTGCTCGATGAACATCGGCGGCGAAAACACGCTGGCGTGCACGCGCGCCATTGCCGACCACAAAGGCGACATCAAGGTTTATCCGCTGCCGCACATGCAGGTTGTCAAGGACCTGGTGCCGGACATGACAATGTTCTACGCGCAATACGCGTCGATCAAACCCTGGCTGCGAACACGCACGCCGGCGCCGGCCGATCGCGAACGCCTGCAGTCGAAGCAGGACCAGGAAAAGATCGACATGCCCTCGGCGTGCATTCTCTGCGCGTGCTGCTCGACGGCCTGCCCGAGCTACTGGTGGAACAGCGATCGCTTTCTCGGTCCGGCCATCCTGCTGCAGGCGTATCGCTGGCTCGTCGACAGCCGCGACGAGGCGACCGGGGAGCGGCTCGATGCGCTCGAGGATCCGTTCCGCCTGTATCGCTGCCACACCATCATGAACTGCACGCGCACCTGCCCCAAAGACCTGAATCCTGCGCGTGCGATCGCCGAAACCAAAAAGCTGCTCGCCGAGCGCCGCCAGTGACCGGAGCGGCAGAGCAGGAGCAGTCGCGCTTCAGGTGGCGATGTCGGCGCGGCATGCGCGAGCTCGACGTGCTGCTCGAACGCTATATGGATCGCCGTTATGGACAGGCAGGCGCGACGGAACGCGCGGCCTTTCAGGCACTGCTGGAGCTGCAGGATCCGTTGCTGATCGATTATTTGATGGGCCGGGTCGAAGCACCCGACGCGGAGGTTGCGGATGTCGTGGCACGGATTCTCGACGCCGATCCAGCTCGATAACGCCGTTTCGCCGCGTCTGCTCGGCGCCGTGTGTGTCCTGCACGCGCTCGGGGCTGTCGCCCTGCTCAACCTGTCGCTGCCGCTCACGGCAAGGCTGGCCATGCTGCTGGCACTCGGCGGCTGTGCATACGATGTTCTTCGTAAGATCCTCCTGCGGGCCGGACGCCGCTGTATTCTGCGCATGGAGCTGGCCGCCGGGGGCGCGTGGCGGCTGACCGACGGCGCCGGCGATGTCTTCGGCGCACGCCTGTTGCGCGACAGCCGGATCAGCCTGCCGCTGCTGGCCCTGCGCTGGCGCGACGGGCGCGGTCGCAGGCATCGCGCTTTTCTCGCCGCGGACGCGATCGAACCGCAGACGCTGCGCCGCTTGCGCGTGCATCTGCGTTTCGGCGCGGACGACCTGTTAGAATGCGGCGAGCGGAACCGGATCACAAAATCATAAATCGCCGTTCTGGAACGCGAACTTTCCAATCAGGGGCCGGTCTATGAGAGTGGCGAAGGGACTTGCCGGGCAGCAATGAAAGGGCTTGCCCGCGTGGGTAACAGAGCGAACGATCAAATGCTGGTGGATCGGGTCCAGCAGGGCGATAAATCGGCATTCGATCTGCTGGTGCTGAAGTATCAGCACAAGATCATCAAGCTGATCATGCGCTATGTCCGCGACCCGACCGAGGCAATGGATGTGGCACAGGAGGCGTTCTTGAAGGCGTACCGTGCGATACCATCGTTTCGGGGTGACAGCGCTTTCTACACCTGGCTGTATCGCATCGCCATCAATACGGCCAAGAATCATCTGGTCGCCGCGCGGCGGCGGCCGCTGGACTACGACCTGGACACCCAGGACCCGGAACAATACGACATGCAGGCACGTCTGAAGCACTCGGATACGCCCGAAGGCCTGGTGCTCACAGAGGAGATCAAGGCAACGGTCAACAAGGCGATCGACCTGCTGCCGGAGGATCTGCGCACGGCCATCATCCTGCGGGAGCTCGAGGGCATGAGCTACGAAGAGATCGCTCAGACCATGGAATGCCCGGTGGGCACGGTACGCTCGCGTATTTTCCGCGCCCGCGAGGCGATCGACAAACGACTGCGGCCGCTGCTGAAATGAGGACGCGCCGGTGAGTGACACAATCAGAGATCAGATTTCCGCCTTTCTCGACGGCGAGCTGCCGGTCCGCGAATGCGACCTGCTGCTCCGGCGCATGCGCCGCGACGGCGAGCTGCGCCTCACCTTCGACTGCTTCGGACTCATCGGCGACGCAATCCGTGATTCCATTTCCGGCTTTCCGCAGGGCCTGCTGCGGGATCGCGTCATGGAAGCCGTGGAGGGCGAACAGGTATTCGCAGCGAGCGCCGGGGCCTGGCGGCGCTGGGGCCGCTGGCTGCAGCCGGCCGCCGGCATCGCCGTGGCGGCCTCGGTAGCCGTGGTCGCGGTAATGAGCCTGCACGGCACCGATCCCGCGCTGCCCGACACGACCCTGGCGACCAGTGCGGATTCCTCATTGTATGTCACGGTGCCGGAGCCCAGTTTCACCCAGCCGGGTACCGCGCCGCCCACGCGGCTGACCAACTACCTGATGAATCACAGCGAATACGCGACGACACTGGGCCGCAAGAGCATGCAGACGCGTATCCTGATTGACGAAGCAGAGACCGAAGAGCTGCCCGAGCTTCAATAGCATGCGACACAAGCGCGCCCGCTACCTGCTGCTCATCGCCGGAATGCTGAGCCTGGCCCTCGCGCGCGCCAGCGAGGAGGACGCGCGCGCCTGGCTCGAACGCATGGCTCAGGCGATGGAGCAGCTCAGTTATCAGGGCGTGTTCGTGCACATGCACGACGGGCGCGCGGAGACCCTCCAGGTCGTCCACCGTAACGAAGACGGCAAGATAGCCGAGCGCCTGATGTCGCTGGATGGCGTCGGCCGCGAGATCATCAGCACGCACAATGAGGTGCAGTGCATCCTGCCCGACAAGCGCGCCGTGCTCGTCGAGCCGCGCAAGGATCTGAATCCCCTGCTCACGGCCGTGCCGACGTATTCGCAGAAACTCGACCGCTACTATCGCTTCCGCATGCTCGATACCGCCCGCGTGGCCGGCCGTGCCGCGCAGCAGATCGCGGTCACGCCCCGCGACGGCTACCGTTACGGCTACATGCTGTGGCTGGACAAGGCCACGGCGATGCCGCTCAAGTCCCAGCTCCGCGATGAGGACGATAACATCGTCGAGCAGATCCTGTTCGCGAGCTTCACGCTGCGAGACGACATTCCGAACTCTGCGCTTGAGCCGGCCATCGACACCGGGGGCTTCACCTGGTACCGGAGCGAGGCGAAACCTCACGTTGCGCGGCAGAACGACACGACGCTTTGGCGGGCCGTGCGTGTGCCGGAAGGCTTCGAGCTGCAGGTCTCCAACCGTCAGGTGCTCGTGGGCTCGGAATTCCCGGTGGAGCATCTGGTCTATTCGGACGGGCTTGCATCCGTCTCCGTGTTCGTCGAATCGGCCGAATCCGATCCCGATCCGCTCGACGGGCTTTCGCGGGTCGGTGCGGCGAATGCCTACACCACGCGCGTCGAAGGCCATCAGGTCACCGCCGTGGGCGAGGTGCCTGCCCCCACCGTCGAGATCATCGCCGAATCGGTCCGCCCGCAAACGCTCGACGCCCGCCGGTGATCCTCGAGCGGGGCCGGGTGATCAGGCTCGCCGGACCTCACGCCTGGGTGGCGCGAGCCGGCGCTGCCGGTTGCGAGCGCTGCGCCGCAGGAGAGGGCTGCGGCGGCGGCTTGTTCGCGAGGCTGACAGGCCGCCGGCTGTACGAAGTCCGCGCGCTCGATGCCGTGGGAAATGTCGCAGCCGGAGACGAAGTCGTGATCGGCCTCCCGGAACGCGCGCTGCTGGCTGGGGCATTCGCCGTCTATGCCGTGCCGTTGGCCGGCTTGCTGCTCGGTGCGGCGCTGGCCGGAGCCCTGTTCGGTGTGGCATCGGACGCAGGCTTGCTCCTTGCCGGCGGCGCCGGGTTCCTGGCCGGTATCGTCTGGCTCCGGCGGTACGCGCGCCGCGCCGCTGCCGATCCACGCTTCGAGCCGCGGATCGTCGAGCGGATCACCGCCGGTTCCCGGGCTGTCGAAGCGGCCGGCCGGAGGCCGGACCGCTGATCCTCTACAGCAGGCGCGGCTGTCATCTCTGCGATGAGTTGCTCGAGGATCTCGAGGCGCTCGGCCGTGGCATCGACCTCGACATCATCGACGTAGACAGCGATCCCGCTCTCGTCTCTCGCTACGGCGACCGGGTGCCGGTCCTCGTGAAC
>JACDCP010000170.1 GCA_013817465.1 Gammaproteobacteria bacterium
AAACGCATGCTTGCGTACTCGGCCATCTCGCACGTAGGCTTCCTGCTGCTCGGCTTCCTCGCTGCCACGCCGGAGGGCTATGAGGCGGCGATGTACTACACGATCGCTTACGTCATCATGGCGAGCGGGGCGTTCGGCATGATCATCCTGCTGAGCCGCCACGGCTTCGAGGCGGACCGGCTCGAGGACTTCCGCGGGTTGAATGCGCGCAGCCCCTGGTTCGCCGCGATGATGCTGATCCTGATGTTCAGCATGGCCGGCGTCCCGCCGTTCCTCGGTTTCTACGCCAAGGTCGCGGTCTTTTCCGCTGCGATCGAGGCCGGGTTTGCCTGGCTGGCCGTGCTCGGCATCGTCTTCGCCGTGGTCGGCGCCTTCTATTATCTGCGCATCGTGAAGCTCATGTACTTCGATGAGCCGGTCGACGAGGCGCCGTTAGAGGCGGCCCTCGACATGCGCCTGACCCTGAGCGTGAACTCGCTCGCCGTGCTCGCCCTCGGCATATTCCCGGGAGGGCTCATCGCGCTGTGTGCGCGCGTGATCGCGTGACGCACTCGAAATGGGGACATTCCTGATTTTCGGATGAAAATCAGGAATGTCCCCATTTCCCCGAGGGCCGTAATCGGCTTGTACCGGGGCGGCGGAGTTTAGTACAATCACCGGCTGCGGATGCGGGGTGGAGCAGTCTGGCAGCTCGTCGGGCTCATAACCCGAAGGTCGCAGGTTCAAATCCTGCCCCCGCTACCAACCAGGCCCCGGCAGCCTCGTTTGGCTTGTTCTGGCTTGTTTCGGCTGGTTTCGAATGGTTTCGAAAGAGCCCCCGCTGGGGCTTTTTTCGTTTCCGGGCGGGCCGGTGGAGAAATGCGAGGCGGCCGGCGGAGAAGAACAAGTGGGCCTACGGCCCACTTTTTGTTTGCGAGGTGGCCTGAAGATGACGCGTGAAGAGCTCCTCGAGCTGCTGGAGCCGGCGGTGGCGGCGCTCGGTTATGAGCTCGTTGACGTGGAAGTGCGCGTGGGCGGGCCGAACGGCCTGCTGCGGCTTTTCATCGACAAGGCGGGCGGCGTGAATCTGGCCGACTGCGAGCGCGTCAGCCGCCAGATCGGTGCGCTGCTGGATGCCGAGGATCCGATCCCGGGTCGCTACGCGCTCGAGGTTTCATCGCCTGGCCTCGATCGCCGGCTCACACGGCGCGCGGATTTCGAGCGTTTCGCCGGGCGACTCGTGCGGCTGCGCGCGCGGTCACCCATTGGCGGCCAGCGGCGCTTCAAGGGCAGATTGCAGGGCATGGTGGGCGAGGAGATCGTCATCGAGATCGATGCCGAAGAAATACGACTGCCGTTCAACGACATTGACCAGGCGCGTCTGGTGCCTGAGCTTTGAGCAGGCTTGATGCTATGACCAAAGAAATACTTCTGGTTGCCGAAGCTGTCTCCAACGAGAAGGGCGTCGACAAAGAGATCATCTTCGAGGCCATCGAGGCAGCGCTGGCTTCGGCTACGCGCAAGCGGCACGGAGACGACATCGACGTGCGCGTCGCCATCGATCGCAAGTCGGGCGACTACGACACGTTCCGGCGCTGGCTGGTCTTCGCTGACGATTCGACCGAGCTCGAGTTTCCGGATCGCGAGCTGCGCCTGGAGGACGCCGCCGACATCGATCCCGCGGCGGAGCCTGGCGGCTACGTCGAGGTACCGATGGAGTCGGTCGATTTCGGCCGCATCGCCGCGCAGACGGCCAAGCAGGTGATCGTGCAGAAAGTGCGCGAGGCAGAACGCGCACAGGTCGTCGAGGAATATACGGACCGGCTCGGCGAGCTGGTCGGCGGCAACGTCAAGCGCGTCGACCGCAACGGCGTGTATGTGGATCTCGGCGCCAACGCGGAAGGTTTCATCTCGCGCGAGGATCTGATTCCGCGCGAACCGACGCGCCCGCAGGACCGCATCAAGGGCTATTTGCGAGAAGTTCGCTCCGAGCTCAGGGGGCCGCAGCTTTTTCTTACCCGCACTTCGCCCGAATTCCTGGTCGAGCTGTTCAAGCTCGAGGTGCCCGAAGTCGGGCAGGGCCTCATCGAGATCCTGCGAGCGGCCCGCGATCCCGGCTTGCGCGCGAAGATCGCAGTGAAGAGCAATGATCCGCGGATCGACCCGGTCGGCGCCTGCGTCGGCATGCGCGGCTCGCGCGTGCAGGCGGTCTCGAACGAGCTGGCCGGGGAGCGCGTGGACATCATTTTGTGGGACGAGAATCCAGCCCAGTTCGTCATCAATGCCATGTCCCCCGCCGAGGTCGTGTCCATCGTCGTCGACGAGGAATCGCACAGCATGGATATCGCCGTGGCTGAGGACAAGCTGTCGCAGGCGATCGGCCGCGGCGGGCAGAACATCCGGCTGGCGAGCGAGCTGACCGGCTGGGAGCTCAACGTAATGACAGAAACCGACGCCGAGGAGAAGAGCGAAAGCGAGTCGAAGCAGGTGCTGGACATGTTCCGCAAACAGCTCGACGTCGACGAGGAGGTGGCCATGATCCTCGTGCAGGAGGGCTTCTCGACTGTCGAGGAAGTCGCCTACGTGCCGGCGGGCGAGCTCGTGTCGATCGAGGAGTTCGACGAGGACATCGTCAATGAGCTGCGCAATCGCGCGCGGGACGTGTTGCTGACGCAGGCTATCGTCCGCGAGGAAAAGATCGACGAGGCCGAGCCGGCCGAGGACCTGTTGTCACTGGCAGGCATGGACCGCGAGCTGGCCTTCGTGCTGGCGAGCCAGGGCGTGGTCACGCGTGAGGATCTCGCCGAGCAGGCGGTGGACGATCTCGCCGCGGTCGAGAACCTCGACCCGGAACGGGCCGCCGAGTTGATCATGGCGGCCCGCGCGCATTGGTTCGAGCAGGAGGAAAAGGAGTCCGCATGACCGTCTTTTCTTTCTGTAATCTGTCGTCGGTCATCTGTCGTCTGAGCGCGGAGCAGGCCAATGGCTGATGTCACCGTTACACAGTTCGCCGAAGTCCTCAAGGTGCCGGTCGACCGATTGCTGAGCCAGCTCGATGAGGCCGGCATCAAGATCGACAGTGCCGACGCCATGATCAGCGAAGACGCCAAGCTGGAGTTGCTCACGCATCTGCGCCGCAGCCACGGCCGGCAGACTGACGCACTGACCGCCGCGCCGCGGAAGATCACGCTGAAGCGCAAATCCTTGAGCGAGCTTCGCTTGTCGGGCGGTCAGGGCCGGGCGCGCACCGTCAACGTCGAGGTGCGGCGCAAGCGGACCTATATCAAGCGTGACGTGCTCAAGGAAGAAGCGCGCAAGCAGCAGGAGGTCCTGGACCAGCAACGCGAGGCCGAGGAGGAGAAACGCCGCGCGGGGGAACGTCAGGAGCAGGAGCTGCGCGATCGTGAACGCGTGCAGGTCGAAAGCCAGCGCCAGGTCGAGCAGGAGCAGCAGCGCCTGCGCGCCGATGAAGAGGCGCGCGAGCGCGCCGAAACGGAGGCGCGCGAGCGTACCGAGCGTGAGCGCAAACAGCAGGAGGAAGCGCGGGCTACGCGTGAAAAACAGGAGCGGGAAAAGAAGGAGCGTGACGCCAAGCGCACGCGCTACGGGCGCAAGGAACTGCACGTTGCCGGCGACAAGAGCGGCCGGCGGCGCAAAAAGAAGACGCGCCGGCGGGCTATGCCGGTCAGCGTGGATCCGCGGCACGGCTTTGAGAAGCCGACCGCACCCGTGGTGCGCGAGGTGACCATTCCCGAAACGGTGTCGGTTGCGGAGCTGGCGTCGAAGATGGCAGTGAAGGCCACCGAGGTCATCAAGGCGATGATGAACATGGGCGCCATGGTGACCATCAATCAGGTCATCGACCAGGACACCGCCGTCATCGTCGTCGAGGAAATGGGGCACACCGCCCGGCCGCTCAAGGAACGGGCGCTCGAGGACGAGATGCAGTTGGCGTCCGAAGCGGAAGGCAATGCAGTGCCGCGTCCGCCCGTCGTCACCATCATGGGCCATGTCGATCACGGCAAGACTTCGCTTCTCGATTACATCCGGCGCACGAAGGTGACGGCCGGGGAAGCGGGCGGCATCACGCAGCATATCGGCGCCTACCGCGTGGCTACGGAGAAAGGCAACATCACGTTTCTCGATACGCCGGGTCACGCCGCATTTACTGCCATGCGCGCGCGGGGCGCGCAGGTTACGGATATCGTCGTGCTCGTCGTGGGCGCGGACGACGGCGTCATGCCGCAGACCGTCGAGGCTATCCAGCACGCGCGGGCTGCCGAAGTCCCCATCATCGTTGCGGTGAACAAGATCGACAAAGAGGATGCGGATCCCGAGCGCGTGCGCCACGGCCTGGCGCAGCACGAGATCATTCCCGAGGATTGGGGCGGCGACACCCTGTTCGTGAACGTCTCGGCGAAGACCGGGCAGGGCGTCGATTCGCTGCTCGATGCGATCCTGTTGCAGGCCGACGTGCTGGAGCTGGATGCTATAGCAGACGGGCCGGCATCAGGCGTCGTCATCGAATCGAGCCTCGAGACCGGACGCGGCGCGGTGGTGACCGTGCTGGTCAATCGCGGCCTGCTCAAGCTCGGCGACCCCATTCTCGCCGGCCAGGAATTCGGCCGTGTGCGCGCCATGTTCGACGAGGCGGGCTTGCCGCTCACCGAGGCCGGTCCGGCCGTGCCGGCCGTCGTGCTCGGCCTGTCGGGGACGCCGAACGCCGGTGACGACATGCTCGTGCCGGAGAGCGAAAAGAAGGCCCGCGAGGTGGCGGCCTGGCGCAGCGGCAAGCTGCGCGACGTGAAGCTCGCCAAGCAACAAGTGGCCAGCCTCGAGGATGTCTTCTCCCAGATGCAGGCCGGCAGGGCGGACTCGGTGCAGCTCCTGATCAAGGCGGACGTGCAGGGCAGCGCCGAGGCGTTGCAGGACGCCCTGACCAGGATTTCCACGGATGAGATCAGGGTCAAGGTCATCTCGGCAGGCGTCGGCGGCATCACCGAGTCGGATGTCAATCTCGCCGCCGCATCCAACGCCCGGATCATCGGCTTCAATGTTCGCGCCGACAGCGCTGCGCGCAGTGCAGTCAAGGAGAGCGGCGTAGACGTTCGCTACTACAGCGTCATTTACGAGGCGATCGACGACGTGAAGGCAGCGGTCAGCGGCATGCTGGCGCCGGAGATCCGCGAAAAGATCGTCGGTCTCGCCGAGGTCCGGGAAGTGTTTCGCTCGCCGAAGCTCGGCGCGGTGGCGGGCTGCATGGTCAACGAAGGCTATGTTCGTCGCGCGAGCCCGATACGCGTTCTGCGCGATAATGTCGTTATTTATGAAGGCGAGCTCGAGTCGCTGCGACGCTTCAAGGATGACGTCAACGAAGTGCGCGCAGGAACGGAATGCGGAATCGGCGTGCGCAACTACAATGACGTCCAGGTCGGCGATCAGGTCGAGTGCTACGAGCGCGTCGAGGTTGCACGGACCGTAGAGTAATGCCGAGAGAATTTCCTCGCAGCCAGCGCCTCGGCGGACAGATTCTGCGCAGCCTGAGCGAGCTGATCCGCGGCGAGATCGAAGATCCGCGCCTGCAGTCGGTCACTCTGACGGAAGTGAAAGTCTCGCGCGATTTGAGCCATGCGCGTGTCTACTTCGGGCTTTTCGATCCGGGGCAGGACGTCGAAGCGGCTCAGGCAGGCCTGGGCAGCGCCGCCGGATTCCTGCGCGCCCGGCTGGCGCAGGCGCTGACCGTCAGGCACGTGCCCGAGCTGCATTTCGAATACGATCAGAGCGCAGCCCGTGGTGCGCGCCTGGATGCACTGATCGCCGAGGCAGTCGGCCGCGACAAGACCGGCGGCTCCGGTGACTGACGCGCGCCGCCACGTCGATGGCGTGGTGCTGCTGGACAAGCCGCGCGGGCTGACCTCGAATCGCGCGCTGCAGCTCGTCAAACAGTTGTTCCGGGCGCGGAAGGCAGGCCATACCGGGAGCCTCGATCCGCTGGCGAGCGGCCTGCTGCCGATCTGTCTGGGCCAGGCGACGAAAGTGTCGGCCTATCTGCTCGATGCGGATAAGCGCTATCGCGTGACAGCGCAGCTCGGTGTACGCACCGACACCGGTGACGCGGATGGCAAAGTCGTGGAATCAGCGCCGAGCGACCATGTCACCCCGGACAGGATTGAAGAAGCACTGGCAAGGTTTCGCGGCCCCATCCGCCAGGTGCCGCCGATGTATTCGGCGCTCAAGCACAAAGGGCAACGCCTGTACGAGCTTGCGAGGCAGGGCAAGGAGATCGAGCGCGAGCCCCGCCCGATCCGCATCCATCGTCTCGAGCTCGAGCAGTATGCGCATGGCGTTCTGGTATTCGACGTCGAATGTTCCAAGGGCACTTACGTCCGCAGCCTGGTTGAAGATATCGCGGTTGCGGCGGGCACGCTGGCGCATGTGACGGCATTACGCCGCCTGAGAGCGGGCCCCTATTGCGCCGAACAGATGGTGACGCTGGAGGTTCTCGACGCACTCGCCGCGCGGGGGGCGCTCGATGAGATCCTGCTGCCTGCCGACAGCGCATTGCAGGGCTGGCCTGCGGTGCGAGTCGGCGCCGATCGTGCCGACCGGCTCATGCAGGGATGCACTGTAGCAGTGGACGAGGAACGTGCCGGCGGACTGGTGCGCGTCTATGAGGAGCGACAGTTCCTCGGTATCGGCGAGCTGGGTCCCGGTGGCCGGCTGGCGCCGAAACGATTGTTCAGGGGACATTCCTGAATTTTCTCGACGAAAAATCAGGAATGTCCCTTATGTCCGCGGCAGGCTGAAACAGACGTTGCGCCGCAAGCAGCGTACCGCTTGCAACGTACTGATAGATGTAAACAGGCGCGGCTGGTAAAATGCGCCGTTTATCGCGAACGTGTCGCGGTTTCAAGGAGAGGTTTTTCATGCCCCTGTCGACCCAAGAGAAGACGGATCTGATGTTCAAGCACGGCCGGAACGCCGGCGACACGGGATCCCCTGAAGTTCAGATTGCCCTGCTGTCCGCCAGGATCACCGAGCTGCGCACGCATATCGTCG
>JACDCP010000334.1 GCA_013817465.1 Gammaproteobacteria bacterium
GCTATGGCTTTTTCACCACGGCGATTCGAAAATTTTCGGATCGCGATCTCCGGGAACTTGCAGTTCTCGAGAATGGCGATGTATCCGTGCATCGCCCGGCAAGCTGCCGGGAAACGGAGCTTTTCGACAGCCTGCCAGGAGCGCTGACTTGTCCGACAGCGAAACTTCTCCGCCCCGTGCGGGCAGCTCGATATTGTTTGACCATGCTTCCAGCCGCCGCTCATGAATAGCCTGGCTCACGATCGTGCCCTCAAGGTCGAGGTGTTGACGTGGTGTCTGGCCGCGATCTTCGCGGCAGCAGGCGGCTATCTCGCGGCCTCGGGCGATATTGCCTTCGTAGCCGTCGTGATCGGGGCGTTCGCCGGTGCGTTTCTGCTGTTCAAACCCTCCGTCTCGCTGTGGTTCGTGATCATCGGCGGTCTGGTACTGGCCGGTGTCACCCAGCTGTATATCCCTCAGTTCCAGTTCATCCGCTGGTCGATCGGCCTGCTCGCGGCCATTCTGGGCTCGATTGCCGTGCTGGATTACCTCTTCAGGGACGCCCCTCCCGGACACGACAATCTGCCGCCGATTTTCTGGTGGATGGTCGCGTTCATCGGTGTTGCCCTCATATCCAGCGCGCTCAACTATCGGGATCTCGGCACCTTCGTTTACGGTTTCAAAGGCTACTTCCAGGTCTGGGGACTGTTTTTCGCGATCGTGATGATGAGCTGGCAGAAGGAGACCGTCGATCGCCTGCCGAAGGTTCTGATCTGGATAGCGCTCATACAGTTGCCGTTTGCCTTGCATCAATACTTTTTCCTCGTGCCTGCCCGCGTCCACCTGGGGGGCGGGATCGTGGCGGAGGACGTGATCGCCGGCACGTTCGGCGCCGACGCCGCAGGAGGCGGTGCGAATGCGGCGCTGTCGGTGCTCTTGATCATCGCGGCAGCGATACTGACTTCACTGTACAAGCGAAAGCTGTTATCTCCGTATCGTCTTCTGGTGTGCGTTCTGATCCTGTTGGCTCCGATATTCCTCAATGCCAACAGGATCGCTTTGCTTTATCTGATTCTCGCTTACCTGATGCTTTTTTCGCGCGAGATCTTCCGCCATCCGGCGAAAGCTATCGTCGCGGGCGCGTTCTCAGCGGCGGTGATCGTCGCGATCTTCTGGTCCTATGCGGTGCTCCTCTCGAGGTCGGACCCTTCTTTGGACTGGCAAGGCTTTATTGCCAAAACGGTCGAGCAGAACACCGCAGAGGACTACGGCTATGGCGCATATGAGCTCAATCGCCGGACCGCGATCGTTTTCTGGCTGGAAGAGCATCGGAACCGGGGTCTCGCGGAAATTCTGCTGGGCCACGGCGTTGGTGCTGCCCGCGAAGGGGAGGGCGGAGTGGTTGGCGCCAGGCCGCTGGCTCAACGGGAGTATGCAGGTCTGGGAATCGGATTGACGACGGTCTCTGCGATGCTATGGGAGGTCGGTGTTATCGGATTGGCCGTCCTGCTCTGCATATTGTGGACAGCTTATCGGGCTGCCGGTCGGCTCGCCCGCGTCCACAGCGATGTCCCCTGGCGATCGGCTGTCTTTCAGGGTCTTCAGGTCGGCGTCGCCATTTTCACGGTCAGCCTGTTCCACAAACGTCTGTTGATCTTTCATTTGCCCTATCAGACGCTCTTCGTCCTGGTCCTGGGCTACATCGGCTACTGGCAGGTCAGGGCAGGCGAACGCAGCGTGAGCGTCGACGCGCCCGTTGACGCGTCTCCGGTCATCAGGAAGCTCCTTGCCGACACTGATCGGGCTCGAGCAGCGCGCGTCACCCGTTACGTCCCTGAACGCCGATAGAAGCGCGGGTCGGACGACGCCGCCGACAGCGGTCACCCGCGACGCGTCCCTCATAGCCGTCGGCACGATGCTGAAAAGCCGTCCCTGGCTTTCTCAGCTCTGCGATTCCCGCCACCACTACCGCCGGCGCCGCCGCGCCCCCTTATGCGCCGTCGAGACGGACCAGCAGCAAGCCATCGTAAGGCGGCAGGGTGACAGTCGACACCTTGGAGCCGTTGTTGATCGCCGCGTCCTGGGTGCCCTGAATGCGCAGGAAACTGCCCCCGAGATTGATGGTCCTGCTCCGCGGAGTCGCGTTCGCCAGCACAATGCCGTTCTCGAAATCCCGGCGGAAGACATTGGCGGTTTCATCGAACACG
>JACDCP010000171.1 GCA_013817465.1 Gammaproteobacteria bacterium
AGATCAGCGCACGCTCGTGCTCGTTTCCTACGTGTTGCACCTGGTCGGCACGATTGCCGGCGTGACGAGCATCGTCGGCCTCGTCATCAATTACCTGAAGCGCAACGAATGCGAGCCCGACCTGCGAACTCACCATCAATGGATGATCGAGACGTTCTGGTGGGCCATCCTGTGGGCCGTCATCGGCACCATCCTGATCCTGATCGTGATCGGCTGGGTGATCCTGTGCCTGGCCTGGCTCTGGTATATCTACCGGCACGTACGCGGGCTGTTGCGTTTGCTGGATGGCCAGCCGATGCCGATCTGATGACAGACCACGGATTTCAGGAAGCAGAAAGAACGGGCGCTCGCGGCGAAATCCAGTCGTCTACCTGATTCCGCCTGTCGCGGCGGGCCGCTCGCGGGGTTCTTCCAGCTCGGCGAGCGTCGCGCGGATCTGCTCGATGGCCCAGTCGAGCTGCTCGCGGCCAATGGCAAGCGGCGGGGCCAACCGCACGACGGTCTTATGCGTTTCCTTGCTGAGCAGCCCGCGGTCCATCAGCCGCTCGCAGACAGTCCGTGCCGACGCGCGCGCCGGATCGATCTCGATGCCGATGAAGAGTCCCTTGCCTCGCACTTCCACGATCAGCGGACTGTCGAGCCGCTGGAGCGCCGTCATGAAATAGCGGCCGGATTCGGCGCTTCGTTCCACGAGCCGCTCGTCGACGATCACGTTCAGCGCCTCGAGCCCCACAGCCGCGGCGAGCGGATTGCCGCCGAAAGTGCTGCCGTGGTTGCCCGGCTCGAAAACGTCCATGACCTCGCGGCGGGCGAGAAACAGCGATACCGGCAGCAGGCCGCCGCCCAGCGCCTTGCCGAGCACCAGCCCGTCGGGCTTGACGCTGTCGTGCTCCGCTGCGAGCAGCTTGCCGGTGCGGCCGAGCCCGGTCTGGATTTCATCGCAGATCAGCAGCACCCGGTGCCGCCGGCAGATTTCCGCGCAGGCGGCGAGGTAGCCGGGCGGCGGTACGACGATGCCGCCCTCGCCCTGGATCGGCTCGACGAGAAACGCAGCCGTGTGAGGCTGGATGGCGGCTTCGAGCGCACGCGCGTCGCCATACGGAATAACGGCAAGCCCCGGCGGGAACGGCCCGAATCCTTCCCGGTATCCGGGATCCGAGGACATGCCGACGATAGCGATGGTGCGTCCATGGAAATTGCCACGGGCGGCAATGATCTCCGCCCGGCCGGCCGGCACGCCTTTCACGTCGTACGCCCACTTGCGCGCCGCTTTCATCGCCGTCTCGACAGCCTCGGCGCCGGTGTTCATCGGCAGCGCGCTTTCCTGACCGGTCAGCTCGCAGGCACGCTCGAGGAATGGCGCGAGGCGATCGGAATGAAACGCGCGCGAAGCGATGCCGAGCCGGGCTGCCTGCTCGGCGAGCACACCTACGAGCCGCGGGTGCGCATGCCCGTGACTGACTGCGGAGTAGGCGCTCATCATGTCGAGATAGCGCTTGCCGGCATCGTCCCAGACGTATGCAGCTTCGCCTCTGACCAGCACCACAGGCAGGGGATGATAGTTGTGCGCGGAATAGCGGTTCTCGCGCTCGATCGTCGGGTTCATCGGGGTCTCGGTTTGTGATCCGGAATCGGACATTGTAAACGAGCACGCTGGCGCGGGCCGTTCCACGGGCCGCTCCTCGCCGGGAGGGAGGCGGCGGAGGACAACGACCTCTTTACGCAAGCAGCGGAATGCCGCTACGGTAACGGCCCGGTTCATGCACACGGCAAAGGCTCATGAGCAAACATCCACGGATGGTCATCCTGGTGACCATCGCCGGTTTCGGCGCCACGTCGCAATGGCTCGCGTGGTGCACTCGACTGCACGCGGCGGGCAATACCCCCGCACATGACGCCCCGGAGCGCCCCGCCGCGAAGCCGGAGCGCATTCGCGTGGCGGCGGAAAGCTGATGGTCCGGCGGGCAACCCCGGGACGTCCGAAAGCATCGCGGAAACTTTCGATCGACGGCCCGGCGGGCCGGCTGGAGGCGTTGCTCGACGAGCCGAAGCAACCGGCATCGGCGGTGGCAGTCGTCTGCCATCCGCATCCACTCCATCAGGGCACGATGCGCAACAAGGTCGTGCATACCCTGGCGCGAGCGTTTAATGAGCTCGAGCTGCCCGTTGTGCGTTTCAACTATCGCGGTGTCGGCGCGAGCGAAGGCCGCTACGGCGATGTGGTGGGAGAAACCCGGGATGCACTGGCAGTAGTCGGCTGGGCGCGCCACCGATGGCCCGGTGTGGACATCTGGATGGGCGGCTTTTCGTTCGGGGCCGTCGTAGCGTTGCGTGTTGCGCTCGCCACCGAGATCGCACAGCTGGTGACGATCGCTCCCCCGGTAGAGCAGCTGGAGCCGGGTGGCGGCGGACAGCCGGACTGTCCCTGGCTCATCGTGCAGGGCGACCGCGACGAGGTCGTTGACTGCGAAGCGGTCGTGGCATGGGTGAACGAGCTCGCGCCCGGCCCGCGACTGGTCGTGCTCGAGGGTGTCAGTCACTTTTTCCATGGCCGGCTGACCGAGCTCAAGGAGACGCTGGTCGACATTCTTGGAAAGTCGGGAGAAGACTCAGATGCTTGAATCGTTCAAAAGCCTGCTCGAATCGCTGTTCGGCGAAACCCTGAGGGGCACCGAAGAGATGCGCACCCATGCGCTCGAAGTGGCCACCGCCGCCCTCATGATCGAGATGGCGCGCGCCGACTTCCAATCCGAAGGCAGTGAGCGCAGCCGGATTGTCGAGCTGTTGAAGGGGCGCTTCCACCTGGACGACGCAGATACCCGCAGCTTGCTCGAGTTTGCCGCCGAGAAAACCGATGCCTCGGCCTCACTGCACGAGTTCACGCAGGTGCTGCACGGGCGCTTGCGGGCCGGCGAGAAGACGCGGCTGATGGAGATGCTCTGGGAGGTTGCGCTCGCGGATCGCCGCGCCGACAAGCACGAGGAGGCGCTGATGCGCAAAATCGGCGATCTGCTCTACGTGCCGCGTATCGAGCAGGCGCGGATCCGGGCCATCGCGCTCGAATCGGGCCGGGCCGGTGAATGAGACTCGCTGCGCGCTTGCTGGCGGAGAAAGGTTGCGCCTGTGTCGCGCCTGCCACAGGCGGATGACGGCCCCGCCGAAGAGAAGCATTGCCGGGACAAGATTCCCGGCGTGGAAGCGAGCGCCTGCCGCGAATCCTGAGCCGGAAAGAAAACGGCCCGCACTGGCGGGCCGTGTTCGATGGGTCCGGGCGGCGGCTTTGCCGGCCGCTCAAACCATGTCTTTCAGCCCTTTCAGCGGGCTGACCTTGACGGTCTTGCGCGCCGGTTTTGCCTTGAACATCATCTGCTCCCCGGTGAATGGGTTGACGCCCTGGCGCGCTTTGGTCGCGGGCTTTCGGACAACCTTGATCTTCATCAGGCCAGGCAGGTTGAACAGGCCCGACCCGCCGCGGCCGCCGAGGTTTCTCTTCATCTGTTTCGTCAACGAATCCAAAACGGCGCCCACTTCCTTGCGGGTGAGGCCGGTGTCGTCGGCGATGCTGCCGTAGATTTCCGATTTGCTCGGCGGCTTGCCCGCCGCCGTGGGGGTTTTCTTTTTCGCTGCCATTGGCTCAGTTCTCCTGTGGCGATGGTCGTTTGGCGGGCGTCCAGCGCCCGTAAAGAACACGCGCGGCAAAATACCACAATGCAGAGTGGTGTGTAAGGCGCAAACACTATGAATACCGTCATCCTCGCGTAAGTCGGCATCAGGCAACATCCGGGCGGCACTGGATTCCGGCTTGCGCCGGAACGGCGCATGACGATGAAGGTCAGCCGGGTGCGTCAGCTCGTGTAGAAGCTCTGCTTGAAGCGCAACGAGAAGCGGGTTGCCTCGTTCTCCGGCGACACATCGACATCGAAAATCAGGGTCTCGCCATTTGCGACCGGCATCTCGGCGATATAATAGATCGCTTCGCCCTCGACGATCTTGCGCAGTTCGACGCTCTTGAGCTGGCCCGTGAGGTTGGTCGCGCGAGCCCTGACCCGACCGGGCACGGATTCGCCCAGTGTGCCCTCCAGCTTGCGGATGATGGCGATATTGAGCATCGCCTTGTTCTTGCTGCGCACGATGTCGTAGGTGCGCGCAATCTCGGGTGCGAGCTGGTCCGTGGAAATAGCATTGAAGTGAACGACATAATCGCCGAAATCCTTGAAGGTCTCGGCGAGCGTCTGCGCACGGGTTGCATCGGGGTCGACGAACGGCTCATCGCCCGGCCCGCAACCCGTGCTGCCGGACGCGGCGAGCACCAGCAGCGCGAACCAGGAGACACGTGGGAGCCTGGGCAATCTCTTCATTCGGGTGTTCTCCGTGTTTCGCGGCGCGTTTCAGGCGAGCGCGTGAGGCAGCGGGATCAGGATGATCAACGCCTGCAGGCCGATCAGCACGAATAGCGGCGAAAGGTCGATGCCTCCGATGGCCGGGATGAGGCGACGGATCGGACGAAGCACGGGCTCCGTCAGGCTTCCGAGAACCTGGGTGACCGGACTGTACGTGCCGGGGCTGACCCAGCTCAGGATCACG
Organism: Gammaproteobacteria bacterium; assembly: GCA_013817465.1. Taxonomy (GTDB): domain Bacteria; phylum Pseudomonadota; class Gammaproteobacteria; order Steroidobacterales; family JACDCP01; genus JACDCP01. Next base: position 4,585 of record JACDCP010000171.1, read on the forward strand.
TAGATGAGGATCAGGAAGAAATACAGCCGTAGCGTCGTGACGATGATCCGCAGCAGGACCCAGTAGAGCAACAGCCCGACGGACGGGAGATCGCCCGGGATCATCCAGAAGATCACCAGCGTGGCGATCAGCTCGAGCAGCAGGGCAGCGAGCAGGGTAGCGAGATCCAGTCCGCCCCAGCTTGGTACGACGCGCCGCAGCGGCACCACCACGGGGTTGGTGACCCGCATGATGAACTGGGACAGGGGGTTGCGGAAGTCCGCGCGCACCCACTGCAGCGCGAAGCGCAGCAGAAAAGTGATGATGTAAAGATCGAAGAGGGTCTTTACGATGAACAGGGCGGCGCCCATGCTTGTGCTCTGCCTGTGATGCCCGCCACGGCGCGGAATCAGCGCCGTCTAAAATACCACGACCCAGAGTGCAGATGCCGGGCACCGGCACCTCTTTTGGACTCGTGCCTGCACGAACCGGACACGGGCACCCGGCTCGAAAGAGATGCCGGTGCCCGGCACCTGATTTTGTTCGCCCCGCTTCATCCGATCCTCATCTCACCGCGGGCCGAAGATGGCCGTGCCGATGCGCACCAGGGTCGCGCCCTCGCGCACCGCGGCTTCGAAATCTGCCGACATGCCCATGGACAACGTATCCAGCGTATGCCCGGCCAGGACGAGCGAATTCTTGATTTCGCGCAACCGCCGGAAATGCGCCCGTTGCCGCTCCGGGTCGTTTTCCTGAGGCGGTATGCACATCAGGCCGCGCAGCCTCAGTCGATCGAGGCCCGCGACCTCGGCCGCGAGCGCCGCGACCCCGTCCGGAGCCACGCCGGCCTTGCCGGGCTCCGCGACGAGACTCACCTGGATGCAGACGTCGAGTGGCCCTGCGTGATGCGGGCGCTGGCTCGCCAGGCGCCGCGCGATTTTCACGCGATCGAGCGCGTGCACCCACTGGAAATGCTCGGCTACGCCGCGCGTCTTGTTCGACTGCAGGGCGCCGACGAAATGCCAGATGATATCCCGGCGCGCCAGCACCGCCATCTTCTCCAGCGCTTCATTGAGGAAGCTCTCGCCGAGCTCTCGTTGCCCGGCATCGAGCGCAGATGTGATGGCCATCACGGACTGTTGCTTGCATACAGCAATAATACGCACATCGCCTGGATCCCGCGCGGCCTCACCGGATGCCCGTCCGATCCGCTCGCGCACGATGCGGAGACTGGCTTCGACTTTATCGGGCATCACGACGACGCGCTCCGTTATACTGTGCGCCGGCGGCCCGGACCGGGCACGCCGCTGCGTGACGGGCCGGGATTGTTAGGGGATCATGAATGGCTGCAGACATCGCGCAACTTCTGACCTTCTCCGTCAAGCAGGGCGCTTCCGACCTGCACCTGGCCGCAGGCGTGCCGCCTATCATCCGCGTGGACGGCGATATCAAGCGCATCAACATGCCGTCGCTGACGCACAAGGAAGTGCACGCGATGATATACGACATCATGAACGACAAGCAGCGCAAGGACTATGAGGAGTTCTTCGAGACCGACTTTTCATTTGAGATCCCGAAGCTCGCCCGCTTCCGCGTCAATGCGTTCAACCAGAATCGCGGCGCCGGCGCGGTATTTCGCAATATTCCTTCCGAGATCCTGACTCTCGACGATCTCGGCGCGCCGAAGATCTTCAAGGACATTTCCATGCATCCGCGCGGCATCGTGCTCGTAACCGGCCCCACGGGCTCGGGCAAATCGACGACGCTGGCGGCAATGGTCAACTACATCAACGACAACAAGCCGGATCACATTCTCACGATCGAGGACCCGATCGAGTTCGTGCACGAGAGCAAGCGTTCGCTCATCAACCAGCGCGAGGTGCACCGCGACACACTCGGCTTCAACGAAGCGCTGCGCTCGGCGCTGCGCGAGGACCCCGATGTGATCCTGGTGGGCGAGCTGCGCGACCTCGAGACGATCCGCCTCGCGCTCACGGCTGCGGAAACCGGCCATCTGGTGTTCGGCACGCTGCACACGAGCTCGGCTGCCAAGACCATCGACCGCGTGGTGGACGTGTTCCCGGCTGCCGAGAAAGAGATGGTGCGGTCGATGCTGTCCGAGTCCCTGCGCGCGGTGATCTCGCAGACGCTGCTCAAGAAGACCGGCGGCGGGCGTATCGCCGCGCACGAAATCATGATCGGCACTCCGGCGATCCGTAATCTCATTCGCGAGGGCAAGATCGCCCAGATGTACTCGGCCATTCAGACCGGCCAGTCGTCCGGCATGCAGACGCTGGATCAGTGCCTGCAGGAAATGCTCTCGAAAAAGCTGATCAGCCGCGAGGAAGCGCGCTTCAAGGCCATGAACAAGGAATCCTTCTAGGTGCCGGGCACCGGCACCTCTTTCGGGCCCCCGGTGTCCGACTTTTGCAGCCATACCT
>JACDCP010000172.1 GCA_013817465.1 Gammaproteobacteria bacterium
GTCGGCACGCGCGCTCAAAGCGAAGTGGGCGCGGAGAGGCTCAAGCGCGTCATCGATGTGCTGGATGCCGAGCCGATCATCGACGCTGAGATGCTCAAGTTTCTGCGCTGGGCCGCCGAGTACTACCGCCATCCGCCGGGCGAGGTGTTCGCCGCAGCGCTGCCGGTTCTGCTGCGTCAAGGCAGGGCACTCTACGAGCCTCTCGAGATCTGGCGGGCCACCGCGCGAGCGTGGCAGACCGATCCGGCGGCTCTTCGCCGGCGCGCGCCCCGCCAGGCGGCGCTTCTCGAGGCGCTGCGCGCCCGGCCCGCGGGTCTCGATCGCGAAGATCTGGAGGCGCTGGGCGCCGGCTGGCGCGATCCGCTCACGGCTCTGGAGCGCAACGGCCTCGCGCGCAGCGTGGAGATCGTTTCGCGGGCGATTCCGAAGGCGGTCAGCACGCACGGAACCGAGCCCAGGTTGACACCGGCCCAGGCCGCTGTCGTCGGCGCTGCCATCTCGAACCCGAACCACTTCCAGACGATCCTGCTGCAAGGGGTGACCGGCAGCGGCAAGACCGAAGTGTATTTGCGCATCATCGACAAGATCCTCGCGCGCGGGCGCCAGGCGCTGGTCCTCGTGCCCGAGATCAGCCTCACGCCGCAGCTCATCGAGCGCTTCAAAGCCCGCTTCGAGGCGCCGCTGGCCGTGCTGCACTCCGCCATGAGCGACACCCGCCGCCTGGCCGGCTGGCGCGACGCCCGGGACGGCGGCGCGCGCATCGTTATCGGCACGCGCTCAGCGGTCTTCACGCCGCTCGAGGCGCCCGGAATCATCGTCGTGGACGAGGAGCACGACGCTTCCTACAAACAGCAGGAAGGTTTCCGCTATTCGGCGCGCGACCTCGCCGTCGCACGCGCGCAACGCCACGGCATCCCCATCGTGCTCGGCTCTGCAACGCCGTCGCTCGAATCGATTTACAACGCGCGCCGTGGCCGATATGTGAAATGCCTTTTACCGGAACGGCCCGGAGCGGCGCAGCAGCCGGCAATTTCCCTGATCGACCTGCGCCGGCACGCTTCGCGCCAGGGACTGTCGACGCCGCTGCTCGGCGCGGTGCGCCGGCATCTCGAAGCAGACGGCCAGGTCATGCTCTATCTGAACCGTCGCGGCTATGCCCCGGTCTGGTTTTGCCCCGGTTGCGGGGCGGCGGCTGCGTGTGAACGCTGCGACGCGCGCATGACCTACCACGCCGCGCGGCGCGGCAAACTGCAGTGCCATCACTGCGGCAGCCAGCGAGCCGCCGAGGCTGCATGCCCGGCTTGCGGAACGGCCATGAAGCCGGTCGGCCAGGGCACCGAGCGCATCGAAGAGGTGCTGGCTGGGCAATTTCCGCGCGTTGCGCTGGCGCGCTTCGATCGCGACAGCACGCAGCGCCGCGGCGAGCTCGAAGGCCTGCTGGACGACATGCGCGAAGGCCGCACGCGTATCCTGGTCGGGACGCAGATGCTGACCAAAGGGCACCATTTTCCGGACGTCACCCTGGTCGGCATCATTAACGCCGACCAGGGCTTGTTCGGCACCGACTTTCGCGCGAGCGAGCGGCTCGCGCAGACCATCGTGCAGGTCGCCGGCCGCGCCGGGCGCGCCGACCGCGCGGGCGAAGTGCTGGTGCAGACCGAATATCCCGAACATCCGCTGCTCGCCAGGCTCGTGACGCGCGGCTATGAAGATTTTGCGGAGGCCGCGCTCGCCGAGCGTCGCGCGGCGCTCTGGCCGCCGTTCTCCAGCCTTGCGCTGTTGCGCGCGGAGGCGACGCGCAGCGAAGCAGTCGGCACTTATCTGCAGGCAGCGGGCCGGGTTGCCCGCGGCTACCGCGATTCGGCCGTCAACGTGCTCGGTCCGGCGCCCGCGCCGATGCCGAGACGCGCCGGGCGGCATCGCGGGCAGCTTCTGCTCCAGTCGGCGCGGCGCGAGGACCTGCAGAATCTGCTCGCGCAGCTCGCGCCGAAGCTCGAAAAGCTGCCGGGCGCGCGGCGCGTGCGCTGGTCGCTCGATGTCGATCCGGTCGAGTTGTTTTGAGCCAAGGTGCCGGGTTTAAACCAGGCACCTTTTCCGCGGACACGATCGAATGCCGAATCCCGGCAACATTCCCGCTGGCCGAATCCATTGATTCGAGCTGCTACACTCGCAGGCGTGAAGAAACACCTCGAAAGCCTCGTTTCAGAGGCGCTGGTCCGGCTGCGCGACGACGAGCTGCCGCCGGAATCCTTGCGTTTTGTTCCCGAGGTGGAGCGCACCCGGGATTCTCGCCATGGCGATTTTGCGACGAATGTGGCGTTACGGCTGGCAACGCTGATCGATCGCAAGCCTCGCGATGTCGCGGCGCGTGTCGCCGAGCTGTTACCGGCCTCGAAATTTGTTGGTCGCGTGGCCGTCGCCGGCCCGGGCTTCATCAATTTCTTTTTGACGCCGGCGGCGCTCGAGGCCGGCGTCGCCGAGGTCGTCGAAGCGGGCGAGCGTTACGGCGAAAGCGATTCGGGCACCGGCCGCCACATTCTCGTCGAGTACGTGTCTGCGAACCCCACCGGACCCCTGCACGTCGGCCACGGCCGGCATGCCGCCTATGGCGCCAGCGTCGCCAACTTGCTGCGTGCGACAGGCCATCAAGTGCACGAGGAGTATTACGTCAACGACACCGGCCGGCAGATGGACATCCTTGCGCTCAGTGTCTGGCTGCGTTATCTCGAAGCGCATGGCGAGAAGGTAGAATTTCCGGCGAACGGCTATCGCGGCGACTACATCCGGCAGATTGCAGCGCTGGTCACCGAGCGTTACACGGACTCGCTCGTTATACCGGCAACGATGGTGTTCACTGAGCTCGCCCCGGCCCGGCGCGAGGAGGATCAGGAAAGCCACATCGACGCGCTCATCGCGGCAGCGCGCGACAAGCTCGGCCCGGAGGGCTTTGCGCGCGTGCTCGACACCGCGCTCGAATCGGTTCTCGCGGACATCCGGGACGACCTCGCTGAATTCGGCGTGCGCCCGGACCAGTGGTACTCGGAGCGCAGCCTCGAGGCGAGCGGTGCCATCGACCGGGCGCTCGCACGGCTTCGCGACCGCGGCAAGCTCTACGAGAAAGGCGGGGCGCAATGGTTTCGCGCCACCGAATACGGCGACGTCAAGGATCGTGTCGTCATCCGCGAGAACGGCAAGCGCACGTATTTTTCGTCCGACATCGCCTATCACCTGCACAAGCGCGAGCGCGGCAATGAGGTGCTGCTCGACATACTGGGCGCCGATCATCACGGCTACATCGCGCGCGTGCGAGCCGGGCTCGAGGCCATGGGTGAGCCGGGCACGAGCCTCGAGGTGCGACTCGTGCAGTTCGTGACGCTGTTTCGCGGCGGGGAGAAGCTCCGCATGTCGACGCGCTCCGGAGAGTTCGTGACGCTGCGCGACCTGCGCCGGGAAGTCGGCAACGACGCGGCACGCCTCTTTTACGTGCTGCGGTCGAACGATCAGCACCTCGACTTCGACCTCGAGCTCGCGAAGTCACGCTCGACCGAGAATCCGGTCTATTACATTCAGTATGCCCACGCACGCGTCTGCAGCGTCTTCCGGCAGCTCGGGGAGCGTGGGCTGGAGTGGGATGCAGGCGATGGCCGCGCCCATTTGAGCGAGCTCGAAGACGCGCGAGAGAAATCGCTCATGACGGCGCTCGGGCGCTATCCCGAGGTGATCGAGCTGGCCGCGGCGAACCGTGCGCCGCACAACCTGGTTCATTATCTGCGCGAGCTGGCCAACGAATTCCATTCTTATTACAACGCCGTGCCGTTCATTGTCGAGCGGGCGGAACTGCGCAACGCGCGCCTCATGCTGATCTGCGCATCCCGCCAGGTCATTCAAAACGGCCTCAGTCTGCTCGGTGTCTCGGCGCCGGAGTCCATGTAATGCCCTCTGATTACAAGGGCGCCCGCAACTCCCGGCGCAAGCGTCGCGGGGTCGAGAACGCCCCCGGCTGGATCTGGATGCTGGTCGGGCTGGGGATCGGACTGTGCGTGGCGCTCGTGGTTTACCTGCGGGACCGTCCCGACGTGCCGGTGCCGGCGAGCACGGTCGTCTCGCCGGCCTCCGACGCGCTCGAGGAGAGCGCCGAAGGACCCGACGCAGACCGCTCCGCGACACGCTTCGATTTCTACGAGATGCTGCCGAAGTTCGAGGTGGTCATTCCGGAGACCGAGCGCGAGGTGCGACCCGATACGGCGCCCGCGGCCGTAGCGAGCCCCGGCGCCTATGTGCTGCAGGCCGGCTCCTTCGCGAGCTACGCCGATGCCGACCGGCGCAAGGCGGGTCTCGCCTTGCAGGGCATCGAGTCGGCGATTCAGAAAGTCACCATCGACAACAAGACCTATCATCGGGTGCGCATCGGCCCCGTCACCAATCTCGACGAGCTCAATGATCTGCGCAACCGACTGCGCGACGCGGAGATCGAGGTGCTGGTGATCCGCGTCGGTGAGTAACCGGCGGCGCCGCGGAAGAGTCCACTGGTCCCTGGTCGGCTTTCTGCTGGTCGCCGGCTGCGCGACTGCGCCCCCGGCCGAGCCACCCGCCCCTCCGGCCGCGGAATCCATGCCCGTCGAAGAGCCGCCGGCGCCCGCCGCGGCCCGCGGCCCTATCACCATCGCGGCTGTCGGCGACATTATGCTCGGCACGGATTATCCAGAGAACCATCTGCCCGACGACGACGGCGTTTCGTTCCTTGCTGAAGTCACCCCCGTGCTCCAGGCGGCCGACATCGCATTCGGCAACCTCGAGCAGGTGCTCGTCGACGGCGGCGAGCCGGGAAAGCAGTGCGAGAACCCGGCCGCCTGTTACCTGTTCCGCTCACCGACACGCTACGCGCAGCATCTGAGCGCAGCAGGTTTCGACGTGCTGAGCCTTGCCAACAATCACGCGCGCGACTTCGGCGAGGAAGGACGCAGCTCGAGCATGCGAGCGCTCGATGAGGTCGGTATCCTCCACTCGGGTCGTGAAGGAGATGTCGCAAGCTGGGAGCAGGACGGGTTGCGTGTCGCAATGATCGCGTACTCGCCCACGATCGGCTCGCATTCGTTGCTCGATGTCGATCTCGCCGCCGGACAGGTGTCGTCGCTGGCGCTCGATCATGACATCGTCATGGTTTCGTTCCACGGCGGCGCGGAGGGCGTGGATGCGACGCGCCTGCCGTTCGGCGAAGAGTTCTATTATGGCGAGGCGCGCGGCAACGTCGTAGAGTTCGCGCACGCAGTCATGGACGCCGGAGCAGACCTCGTGCTGGGTCATGGCCCCCACGTGCCGCGCGCACTGGAGATCTACGAGGAGCGGCTGGTTGCCTACAGCCTCGGCAACTGCGCGACTTACTACGGCATCAGCGTCGAGGGCCTCAAAGGCGTCGCCCCGATCCTTCTGGCCACGCTGGACGGGGAAGGTCGCTTTTTGCACGGGCAAATCGTCTCCAACGTGCAGGTGCGTCCGGGTGGACCACAGCCCGACCCTGCGCAGCATGCGCTCGCCCTGATGCGCTCGCTGACCGGGGAAGCGTTCGGCGCCGGGGAGCTGCGCTTCGACTGCGATGGAAGTTTCCGCGTCGGCGGCGGCTGAACCGCCCCGCGCCGTCAGTCGTCGCCGCTCTGCCTGAAATCCACGCCGAGCGAGCGCAGCTTGCGGTAGAGGTGCGTGCGCTCCATTCCGACGCGTTTGGCGAGGAGGCCGACCTTGCCATCGCAGAGCTGGAGCTGCTGCTGGAGGTAGGCGCGCTCGAAATGCTCCCGCGCCTCCCTCAGCGGCAGCGCAAGGAGATCCTGCTTGACGAGGGGCTCGTCCGCAGGCGTCTCGATTTCGAGCTCCCGCTCGATCTCCTTGAGCGTGATGTCCGTGCCGCCGCCCAGGATGAGCAGGCGGTGCACGAGGTTTTTCAGGTCGCGGATATTGCCGGGCCACGGGTAATTGCGCAGCCGGTTCTGTGCGCCTACGTCGAAACGCCGGAACGGCAGACGTTCCGCATCGACGAGTTTGTCTGCGTAATAGCGCAGCAATTCCGGTACGTCCTCCGCGTACTCGCGCAATGGCGGAATGCGCAGCTTGACGATGCTCAAATGAGCCAGCAAATCCTTGCGGAAATCCTTTTCGAATCCCGGCTGCGCCGAGCTCAGGAAACGCACGTCGAGCGGGACGCTGTCGCGCCCGCCGACCCGCGTGAAGCTGCGCTGTTCCAGCGCGCTCGCGAGCAACCGTTGCGCGGTCGGGTTGAGATCCTGCAACTCATTGATGTACAGCGCGCCCCCTTGGGCCTGCTCCAGGCAGCCGGGGACTGCGCCGGATGAGTTCTCCGAGCCGAAAAGCTGCGTCGCGGCATTGTCGTCGGTCAGCGAGCCCGCAACCAGATTGACCAGCGGTTCGGCTGCGCGCGTGCTCAATGAATGGAGATAACGGGCGAAGGCTTCCCGGCCGGTGCCGCTCTCGCCCGTGATCAACACCGGCGTATCGTGGCGTGCAACGCGCTGCACCTTCTCGCGCAGATCGCGCATGAGGTGGCTCTTGCCGACCGGCGGGATCAGCTCGGGCACCAGCGTGCGACCGGCGCCAGGCTTGCCAGCGCGCGCGTCGCCGAGGGCGTTCTCTACTGTGCGCAGCAGCTTGGCGAGCGACAGCGGCTTTTCGATGAAGTCGACCGCGCCGAGCCGCGTCGCCTCGACCGCGGTGTCCACGGTGCCGTGCCCCGACATCATCACGACCGGGCACCTGAGCCCGGGCTTTTCCGCGCGCTCGCGGAGCAGCGTGATGCCGTCGGTATCCGGCATCCAGATATCGAGCAGCACGAGGTCGGGATCGAGCAGTTCCCAGGACTTGCGCGCCTCGGCCGCATCGGCCGCGACCGACACCTGATAGCCCTCTTCGGAGAGGATCTCCATGAGCAACCTGCGGATATCGGCCTCGTCGTCAACAACCAGTATCGA
>JACDCP010000173.1 GCA_013817465.1 Gammaproteobacteria bacterium
CATGTAGCCGTCGCCGTGCTCGATCACGAGCAGCAGGCCCAGGCCTGGCAGCCAGTCGGCATAGGCGACGCGCCCGTGATAGATCGCCTCCACCTCGGCGCCGCGTTCGGCGCCGAGCAGGACGCCGTTCCATTCCAGGCGCCCGGCCGCGCGGGGCTGGCCGAAATCGCTGATCAACTCGCCGCCGACGGGCCAGGACAGTTCGCCGCGCACCGTCTCGAAGGGCTCCTGGCCCGTGACCGGCAGCTCCGCGAGCGCGCGCCCCAAGCTTTCGATGAGCTCGCTGAGGCCTTTCTCCTGCGCCTCGAGCCTCGCTACCTCGCCGCCGCGCTCGGCGATGCGCTTGCCGAGCGCCACAAGCGAGGCGGACCGTTCACGTCGCGCCGCCTGAAGTCGCTCCAGTTCGCCGGCCCGCGATGCCTCCAGCCCGAGCAGACGCTGCTGCTCGCGCTCGAGCTCCACACTGATCCTGTCGAGATCAGCGAGCTGCCCGCCGACCGTCTCGATGCGCGTGGCGCGCAGGCGATTGAAATAGTCGTAATAGATCAGGATCCGGCCGAGCTCGGCCGGATCCTGCTGATTCAGAATGAGCTTGAGGCGCGCCTGCCGTCCGTTCATCCAGGCGGCGCGCAACTGGCCTGCAAGCTCGGTCCGCTCCCCGGCGAGCACAACCTCGCGCTTTGACTGCTCCGCCCGCAGGCCGCTCAGTCGTTGCTCGCTCGCACGCCGCTCGTCGCGGATCCCGGCGAGCCTGCGGCTGACGTTGGCCACCTGCTCTTCACTGTCGCGCAACCGTACATCGAGCGCGTCCCGCGCCTGTACGTCCTCGCGCATTTCCTTGTGCAGACCTTCGATGCGCGCTCGCACGCGCTCGAGCTCCGCCTCATTGTCGTCATCTGCCTCAGCCGCGTGCAAAGACGCTGCGACCAGCAGGCAAAGCCCCGCGATCAGCGCAGGTGCAAAACGGCCGGCTGCTATAATGCCGCGCTTTCCGAGGCGCAAGCGAAGACACAAGGGATTCATGGCGCAGATCCTGGAATTTGCCGGCAACCATCCGTTTCTGATTCTGGCGGCGGCGCTGCTCGTCGTGCTGATCATTGTAAACGAGCTGCGCTTGCGCATGCGGGGCGTCACGGAGTTGTCGCCCAGCGAGGCCATCGGCACGATCAACCGGGGTGCGCGCGTGATCGACGTGCGCGCGCCCGAGCAGTACGACGGCGGGCACATCATCAATGCGGTGAACGTTCCGCTGGACGAGCTCGAGGGCAGATACGACGATCTGAAAAAACGCGACAAGCCCATCGTCACCTGCTGCGCCACCGGCATGACAGGCGCGCGCGCGGCACGAAAGCTGCGCGCCGCGGGCTTCGAGCAGGTCTTCAATCTGCGGGGTGGACTCGGCGCATGGCAGCGGGAAAATCTGCCCGTCGAGAAGCAGGGCGCAGTCGGCGCGGGCAAGCCGCGACTGCCGAAACGCAAGCGGGCGAGACCGTGAACGAAGTGAAGATGTATGCGAGCGCCTGGTGCGGCTACTGCGCGCGGGCGCGCGCTTTGCTGGAACGCAAGGGGATACGATTCGATGAGATCCGGGTCGACGGCAACCGCGAAGCGCGGCGCGAGATGGAAACGCTGAGCGGCCGGCGCTCCGTGCCGCAGATCTTCATCGGTGATCGTCACGTGGGCGGCAGCGCTGAGCTTCAGGCGCTCGAGCAGAGCGGCGAGCTCGACGCGTTGCTCGCTCAGGTGCCGGGCACCGGCTCCCCTTTGGTCTAGCACCGGCACGCCCTTTTATCTGGAGTCAAGCATCTGGCCCGGCATCGCGGCGTCGCAAAATGGTGCCGGTGCCCGTCACCTGAGGGACAAGTCATGGCAGAACAGGCCGCAACCGGCAACTTCACCGATCAACCGACTGCATCTTCGCAACTATCGCTGCAAAAAGTGTACGTCAAGGACTGCTCGTTCGAGGCGCCGAACAGCCCCGGCATCTTCAAATCCGAATGGAAGCCGAAGATCACGCTGACGCTCAACTCGGCTGCGAGCAAGCTGGACGAGGATACGCACGAGGTCGTGCTCAACGTCAACGTCGAGGCGAAGATGGGCGAGACGACTGCTTTTCTCATCGAGCTGCAGCAAGCGGGCATATTCGTGCTCAAGGATTATCCGACTGAGCAGTTGAAGGCCCTCATCGGCAATTATTGTCCGAGCATGCTCTATCCTTTCGCGCGCCAGACGATCGCCAATCTCGTGACTGGCGGCGGCTTTCCGCAGCTCCTGCTGCAGCCCATGAACTTCGACGCTTTGTTCCTGCAGGCAGAAGCCGGGCAGGCCCTGCAAGGCCAGCGCTGAAATCCCCGGGGCGCATCACGGAACCCTCCGTTATCGCCGTCATCGGCGCCGGATCGTGGGGAACGGCGCTGGCGATCCAGTTTGCGCGTGCCGGCCGTCCAACCGTGTTATGGGGCCGCAATCGCGGGCATCTCGCCGAGCTCGACCGGGAGCGGCGCAATTCTCGCTATCTGCCCGACGCGCCGTTCCCGGAAAGCCTGATGATCGAGCCGCAACTCGGCGCCGCGGTGGGCGCGGCGGGCGAAGTGCTGCTGGCCGTGCCGAGTCATGCCTTCCGTTCCGTCCTCGCGCAACTGGCGCATGTGCTGCCGGCGGGTGCGCCGATTGCCTGGGCGACCAAGGGCTTCGAGCTCGACACGGGGAAGCTGCCGCACCAGGTTGCAAAAGAAGCGCTCGGCGATGGGCTGCCGATGGCGGTGCTCTCCGGCCCCACGTTTGCGCGCGAAGTGGGTGCCGGTCTGCCGACGGCCATGACCGTCGCCTCCTTCGATCGCCCTTTTGCGCAGGCGCTGGCGCAAAGCCTTTCCGATGACAACTTCCGCGTTTACACGTCGACCGATATCGTCGGCGTCGAGGTTGGCGGCGCGGTCAAGAATGTGCTCGCCATTGGCGCGGGCCTCTCCGATGGGCTCGGCTTCGGCGCCAATACGCGGGTCGCGCTCATCACGCGCGGCCTGGCCGAAATGATGCGCCTCGGGGTGGCGCTGGGTGCGCGCCGCGAGACGTTTATCGGGCTGGCCGGCATGGGCGACCTCGTGCTGACCTGCACCGACGACGAGTCGCGCAATCGCCGCATGGGGCTCAAGCTCGCTCAGGGCAAGAGCGCCGACGTGGCCGCACGTGAGATCGGACAGGTCGTCGAGGGAGTGCCGGCCGCGAAGGCCGTCTGGTCGGTTGCACAACGCCTCGGCGTAGACATGCCGATCACCGAACAGGTCCACCGCATCCTGTACGAAGCCGCTCCGCCGGCCGAAGCCGTGCGTGCCCTGATGAGCCGCGCCCTGAAACCGGAGTAGCCAGGTGCCGGGCACCGGCATCCGTTGGCCTACAGCAAAGGGGTGCCGGTGCCCGGCACCTGATACGGGGCCCGGCACCTGAAACCCTGTTGCCGCCAGGCTTCGTATACGGCGATGGCTGCCGCGTTGGACAGATTCAGGCTGCGATTGCCGGGGCACAACGGGATGCGCAGGCGCTGCTCCGCCGGGAGCGCATCGAGCACTTCCTGCGGCAAGCCGCGCGTCTCGGGGCCGAACAACAGCGCATCTCCCGGCACGAAGCTGGCATCCGTATATATGCGTGCAGCACGCGTCGAAAAGGCGAACACGCGTGGAAACCTGAGCGTGGCGAGGCAGTCGGCGAGGCTGGCGTGTTCCTCGATGCGCGCGAACTCGTGATAGTCGAGGCCGGCCCGCCGAAGCCGAGGCTCGTCGAGCGAAAAGCCGAGCGGATGCACGAGGTGAAGCCTCACGCCCGCATTGGCGCACAGGCGTATCATATTGCCGGTATTGGGCGGGATCTCGGGCTCGTAGATGATCAACTCGAACATGCGCGCAACGTTTCATGGCGGATGAGGCGAGCCGGGCCGCCGCGCTGAAACTGAACCTCTGCGGGCTCGAGCTCGCGACGCCACTCGTCCTCCTGTCCGGCTGCGTCGGCTTCGGCGAAGAATATACCCGCGTCGAAGGCTTCTCGAACCGGGATGCCGGCGCAGTGGTGCTCAAGGGCACCACGCTCGAGCCCCGGCTCGGCAACCCGCCGCATCGCGTCTACGAAACGCCGATGGGCATGCTGAATGCCATCGGACTGCAGAATCCGGGCGTCGACGCCGTGGTGCGCGACATCCTGCCCACTCTCGATTTCTCCGAAACCCGGTTCCTGGCCAATATCTGCGGCTCGACGGTCGAAGAGTACGCCGAAGTCACGCGACGCTTCGACGACTCACCCATCGATGCCATGGAAATCAACATCTCCTGCCCGAATATCAAAGAGGGCGGCGTGGCGTTCGGCAACGATCCGGATATGTCCGCGCGCGTCGTGGAAGCCTGCCGGAAGGCCACGCGCAAGCCGCTCATCGCAAAACTTTCGCCGAATCAAACTGACATCCGTGAAAACGCGCGCCGTTGTATCGAGGCCGGCAGCGATGCGCTGGCAGTCATCAACACCGTAATGGGCATGGCGATCGACATCGAGAGCCGGCAGCCCGTAATCGGCAACGTGCAGGGCGGGCTGTCCGGCCCGGCGATCAGGCCGATCGCCTTGCTGAAGGTACGCCAGGTCTACGAAGTAGCCCGCCGGCACGACGTGCCGATCATCGGCCAGGGCGGCATCATGAACGCCGGGGACGCGCTCGAGTTCCTGATAGCCGGCGCAACGACCGCCGGCATCGGCACGGCGCTGTTTTACGACCCGCTCGTGCTCGGGAAAATCAATGCGGGCATCGCCGACTACCTCGATCGTCATGGATTCTCCAGCGTGACCGACATCATCGGCAGCCTCACCACCACGCCGGACATCGAAGACACATGCGTGGCCGGGTGACAACAAGGTGCCGGCACCGGCGCCCCTTTGCTCGACGGAGTAAGCATCAGCATAGGCTGGTGACAGGTCAAAGAGGTGGCGGTGCCCGGCACCTAAGGGCGACGGAATATCAGTGAGGTGTTGATCCCGCCGAACGCGAAGTTGTTACTCATCACATAGTCGCACACCAGCTCACGGCCGTCGCCGACGAGGTAGTCGAGCTCTCCGCAACGCGGATCGACGTTTTCGAGGTTGATCGTGGGCGCGTACCAGTCGGCATTCATCATCTCGATGCTCATCCAGGCTTCCAGCGCTCCGGCGGCACCGAGCGTGTGTCCGATGTAGCTCTTGAGCGAGCTCACAGGCATCGACCGGCCGAGGGCCCGGCTGGTGGCCTGGCTTTCCGCGATATCGCCGGATTCCGTGGCGGTTCCGTGCGCGTTGACGTACCCGATGGCGCCAGCATCGATCGTGGCGTCCTCCAGCGCCAGCTCGATGCAGCGCTGCATGGTTTCGCTGTTTGGCCGGGTGACGTGCGTACCGTCTGAATTGGTCCCATAGCCGGCGACCTCGCCGAGGATCCGGGCACCGCGAGCTTTCGCGCGGCCCCGCTCTTCGAGAACGAACGCACAGCCGCCTTCGCCCAGCACGAGGCCATCGCGGTCGCGGTCGAAAGGGCGCGGAGTCCGGGCCGGCGCATCGTTCAGGGTGCTGGTCGCGGACAGGGTATCGAATACCGCCGCCTCAGTCGGGCAGAGCTCTTCCGCGCCGCCCGCGATCATGATGTCCTGGTAGCCGTAACGGATTGCTTCAAAAGCGTAGCCGATACCCTGGCTGCCTGCCGTGCAGGCGCTGCTCGTCGGAATCACGCGACCAGTCAGGCCGAAGAACAGACCTATGTTGACCGCTGCCGTATGGCTCATCATGCGCAGGTAGCTCGTGGCGTTGACCCCTTTGGTCGTCTTCTGCGTGCGCATGAGGGCAAACTCGGTGAGCGCCGGTACGCTGCCGGTCGCAGAACCGAATGAAACGCCGGCCCCGCCCGATCTCAGCACCTCGTCGTCGAGCAGACCCGCCTGCTCGAGCGCCAGCTCGGCCGCGCGGACCGCGAGCAGCGCCACCCGGCCCATGCTTCGAGTGCGCTTGCGCGTGTAATGCTCCGGCACCGCGAAATCCGCGACGGGCACAGCGAGCGAGGTATTCAAGCCTCGATAGGACTTCCATTCATCCAGCGACACGACTGCATTGCGCTTTGACCGCAGCCGCAGCTCGACTTCGCGCCAGGTGGACCCCAGCGGTGATATCGCGCCGATTCCCGTGATGACGACGCGGCGCATCAGGCCGCCGGACGATCGAACGGCCGCTTCACGACAGCCCGCCGTCGACGGCGATAACCTGCCGCGTGATATACGAGGCCCCGGGCGAGAACAGAAAGCCGATGAGCTGCGCAACTTCTTCGGGTTGGCCGGCACGGCGCATCGGTATCCGGCGAGCAACTTCGTCGGCGGGCAGGTGTTGCGTCATGTCGGTTTCGATGAGCCCGGGTGCCACGCAATTGACGGTGATGTGTCGCTTCGCCAGCTCGAGTGCCAGTGCCTTGATCGCGCCGATAATGCCGGCCTTGGATGCGCTGTAGTTGACCTGACCCCGATTACCGACCATACCGGCGACGGAAGAAACGGCCACGATCCGGCCGGGCTTCCGGCGGCGGATCATGGGCATGACCACGGGGTTCAGGACATTGTACAGCCCGTCGAGATTCGTTCGCAGCACCGCGTCCCAGTCTTCGCCCGACATCATCGGAAAGGCGTTGTCGCGGTTGATTCCGGCATTGCAGACGATCCCGTAATAAGCGCCATGCTCCTGCATATCGCGCTCCAGCGCCGTCCGCGCCGCGTCGCGATCGCCGACATCGAAACGCAGCAGGCGGCAGCTCGCGCCCGCCGCGCTCGCCTGCTCCGCGGTTCTGGTTGCCGCCGCTTCGTCCCGGACGTAATGAACGACGACATCATGCCCCTGTGCCGCCAGCTCGAGCGCGGTGGCGCGGCCGATACCGCGGCTCGCACCGGTGATCAGCAC
>JACDCP010000174.1:0-3746 GCA_013817465.1 Gammaproteobacteria bacterium
GTACTTCCCCTCGCATACGCTCGGCAACGAGATCGTCGACGAGAAACCGCTCGAATTTCGCCGTGCGCTCAGTTTCGCGAGCGATATCGCCACCGGCATGATGGTCGCGCACCAGGTCGGCATCGTGCACCGCGACCTGAAACCCGCCAATATCCTCATCAACGACGAGGACCTGCTCAAGATCGTCGACTTCGGCGTCGCCGCGGCGCATTCGAGCGGCGACACGCAGCTCACCAAGACCGGCTATGTCATCGGCTCGCCGAAATACATGGCGCCGGAGCAGATTCTCGGCAAGAAGGTCGACGACCGGGCGGACGTGTACAGTCTGGGCGTCATTCTCTATGAGATGCTGACCGGCGTGCCGCCGTACAGCCGCGGCGATCACATGTCGGTCATGTATCAGCACGTGCAGGGCAAGGCGCAGGCGGCGCACGAGATCAACCCGTCGATTCCCGCCGAGCTGAGCGCCATCGTGACCAGAGCCATGGATGTGGACAAGGCTCAGCGCTTTCAGTCCATGGAGGCGTTCAAGGAAGCGATCGAAGAGTTCGTGAGGTAGGTACCTCTGCTTCAGCAGAGGTACCCGCGGTACAGGGATGTACCGCCAATTTCGCGCAAAGCACGAAAATGTGAGAAAAGCGCCTGGTCCATTTACAGGGCACGTTTTCGCTTTTCATCTCTGCGAAGTCCAGGATGGACTTGTTCAGAGTTCACCTAAGAGGGCCTCATGGCGCGCATCGACTCATTCCTGAAGCTCGGCCTGCAGCAGGGTTGCTCCGACGTGCATCTCGCCGTCGGCGTGCCGCCGATGCTGCGCATGCACGGCGACCTCATGCCGATCAAGTTTCGCGACCTGGCCGATACCGAGCTCGAGGGCTATATCGAGGAGATTCTCACCGAATCGCAGCGCGAAGTGTTCTCGCGCGGCCACGACCTCGATTTCTCTTACGTCAGCGAGGAAGGCGGTCGATTCCGCGTCAACCTGTTCCGCAAAGACACCGGCATCGGCGCTACCTTTCGCTACATTCCGCCAGACATCCCGACGCTGGAAAGCCTCGGCCTGCCGCCTATCGTCAAGAAGCTCTGCGACCATCATCAGGGCATGGTGCTGGTCACCGGCTCCACAGGGACCGGCAAGTCGACCACGCTCGCTTCCATGATCGACCACCTGAACAAGACCCGAAACGTCAATATCATCAGCCTGGAGGATCCCATCGAGTTCGTGCATCCGAGCAAGAATTCGCAGGTCATCCAGCGCGAGCTCGGCACGCATCTGCCGAGCTTTGCCGCCGGCGTGCGCGCAGCCATGCGGGAGGATCCGGATGTCATTCTCGTCGGCGAGCTCAGGGATGCCGAGACGATCTCCATGGCGATGACCGCGGCGGAGACCGGCCACCTGGTCCTTGGCACCCTGCACACCACGGGCGCAGTCAAGACGATCGACCGGGTCGTGGATGCCCTACCGGCCGAGCAACGCGAGCAGACCAAAAGCTTCCTCTCGCAGAGCCTGAATGCCGTCATCACGCAAGTCCTCGTCAAGACGCCGGACGGGCGCGGCCGCAAGGCGGTGCTCGAGATCATGGTCATGACGCGCGCCATCGCGAAACTCATCATGACCGATCAGACGCACCAGATCCCCGCGCAGCTCCAGACCGGCCGCGACCGCGGCATGCAACTCATGGACCAGGCGCTGCTCGAAGCCATCGAGCAGAAGGCGGTGGATCCGGACGACGCTTATGTGTATGCGAGCGACAAGCGCCAGTTCCAGCGTTACGTCAGCGACACGGGCATCCTGCCCAGGATGAATCTCGCCGAGGGCTCGTCCTGAAATGAGCGAAGACATCAACGCGCTGCTCAAGGACGTAATCGCACAGCACGGCTCCGACCTGCACTTCATCGCCGGGGACCCGCCGCGCCTGCGTCAATACGGCAAGCTCAAGCCGCTGGACGAGCAACGGCTCGCGGCGGAATCCGTGCAGACCCAGCTCTACGGCATCATGTCGCGCTCAGCGCAGCAGTATTTCGAGCGGCACGACGCCACCGATTTCGCTTATTCGATCCCCGAGCTCGCGCGATTCCGCGTCAACGTGTTCCGACACCTGAACGGCATGGGCGCCGTATTCCGCGCTATCCCCTCGCGCGCGCTGACGCTCGAAGAGCTCGGCATGCCGCAGGCAATCGCGCGCCTGTGCAAACAGAAACAGGGCCTCATCCTTGTTACCGGGAAAACCGGCTCCGGCAAGTCGACGACGCTCGCTGCAATGATCGATGACATCAATCAACGCATCAAGGGTCACATACTGACGATCGAGGATCCCATCGAGTTCGTCCACCGGCGCAAGGGTTGCCTGATCAGCCAGCGCGAGGTCGGCGTGCACAGCGCCAGCTTCGCCGATGCGCTGCACTCCGCCCTGCGCGAGGATCCCGACGTGGTGCTGGTCGGCGAGCTGCGCGATCTGGAGACCATGAGCATTGCCGTCACTGCCGCCGAAATGGGCATCCTCGTCATGGGCACGCTGCACACCAACGGCGCCGCCGCGACCGTCGACCGCATGGTCAATACTTTCCCATCCGACAAGCAGCCGCATATCCGCACCATGCTTTCGACTTCGCTACGCGGCGTGGTCTCGCAGCAGCTCGTGCCGAAAAAGGGCGAGCCCGGCCGCGTGGCCGCGCTCGAAATCCTGCTGAACACACCGGCCGTAGCCAACCTGATCCGCCAGGGGAAGCTCGACCAGCTCGAGAACACCATGCAGAGCGGCGCCAGGACCGGCATGAAAACCATGGACAGCGCCCTCATGGAGCTCATGGAGGCGGGCCTGATCTCGGGAGAAGACGCCTATCAGAAAGCGATGAACAAGCCGAAGTTCGAGCAGTACCGGCAGCTTCCCTGAACTGCGTCCGACACCCTGATGAACGACCAGCTACGCACGATGCTCGTCACGAGCGCCCTGCCCTACGCGAACGGCCCGATTCATCTGGGGCATGTGCTCGAATATGTGCAGGCGGATATCTGGGTGCGTTTCCAGAAACTGCGGGGCAACCGCTGCATCTTCGTCTGCGCGGACGACACGCACGGCACGCCGGTCATGTTGCGCGCGCGGCAGGAGGGCATCACTCCGGAGGCGCTGATCGAGCGCATGGCCGCCGAGCATCAGCGCGACCTCGAAGCGTTCCGCATCGGCTTCGATAACTTCTACACTACCCACTCAGCGGAAAATCGCGAGCTCGTGGAGACTATCTTCGCGCGCCTCGACCAGGCCGGCCACATCGTGCGGCGCATTGTCCGGCAGGCCTACGATGAGCGCGAGCGGATGTTCCTGCCGGATCGTTTCGTGCGCGGCACTTGCCCCGTTTGCGGAACGGCTGACCAGTACGGCGATAGCTGCGAGAACTGCGGTGCAACGTACTCGCCAGGTGACCTGATCGACCCCGTGTCGGTGCTGTCCGGTACACCGCCGGTGTTACGCGAATCCGAGCATCTGTTCTTCAAACTGGGCGATTTCGCGGACATGCTGCATGCCTGGGTGCACAGCGGTCGACTGCACGCGAGCGTCACGCGAAAGCTGGAGGAATGGTTTGCCGAAGGATTGAAAGACTGGGACATTTCGCGCGATGCGCCCTATTTCGGCTTCGAGATTCCCGGCGCGCCGGGCAAGTACTTCTACGTCTGGCTGGACGCGCCGGTCGGCTATATGGCCTCATTCAGGGATCTGTGCAAACGTCGCGAAGATCTCGATTTCGAT
>JACDCP010000174.1:3756-6891 GCA_013817465.1 Gammaproteobacteria bacterium
CTTCTGGAGAGCCGGCAGTGAAACGCAGCTCTATCATTTCATCGGCAAGGACATCATTTATTTCCACTCGTTGTTCTGGCCGGCGGTGCTGACCGGGGCGCAGTTCCGCACGCCTACTGCCGTGTATGCGCATGGCTTTCTGACGGTCGACGGCCAGAAGATGTCGAAATCGCGCGGCACATTCATCACAGCGCGCGCGTATCTCGATCATCTGCGGCCCGATTACCTGCGCTATTATTTTGCCGCCAAGCTGGGCCCCGGCATCGACGACATCGACCTCAGGCTGGAGGATTTCATGCTGCGCGTCAACGCCGACCTGGTCGGCAAGCTGGTCAATATCGCCAGCCGTTGCGCAGGTCTGCTCGGCAAGCGTTTCGGTGGCCGCCTCGCCGCCGCTCTCGACACTCCGGCACTGTATGACGAGTTTGCCGATGCCGGCGATCTCATTGCAAGGCTGTACGAGGAGCGAGAATACGCACGCGCAATCCGCGAGATTATGGCGCTCGCCGATCGCGCCAATCAGTACATTGACGAAAAGAAACCCTGGCTGCTGGCGCGTGATGCCGCCCAGCCAGATGCCGTGCAGGCGATCTGCACAACCGGTCTCAATATGTTTCGCGTCCTGCTCATCTATCTGAAGCCGGTCGTCCCCGACCTGGCAGGGCGTGCCGAAACATTCCTCAACTCCGCGGCCGGGCGGTGGGAGGATAGCCGGCAACCCCTGCTGCAGCATCGACTCAACGATTTCAGGCCTCTGCTGATGCGCGTCGACGACGAAGCGGTCGACGCGATGCTCGCCGCGGCGCGCGAAGAGGTCGCCGCGCAACCGGTCGCGTGAGCCGTGCCCGACGCGCCGCAGTTATTTTCGGCAGCGCAGTCGGGGCGTTCTCACCACAAATAATCCGGGCAGTACGCAACTCATTCACGACCAATGGCGCCTTGCATTCGATCAAGCTCTATACCGCAACATCATCCGTATCCCACGTTTGATACGCGCTATATTCTTCAGTGTCGCGATGCTGGTACGCAGTTGACAGGAGCGCGGGATAACAATATTCATGCATCTATCACCGGTCACCGCCCTCAATGCCTCAGGTACTGAATCCGCGGCGGTGGCTGCAAATGACTCACCAAGCGCAGAGGCGAGTTGCGGATAGCCTAGACGATCTGCCATCTCGATCAATAGCTCGCTATGATCGGCCACCAGACGGGTAACGTTATGGTGTCTGAAGTAAAGTATGCCCTGGTCCATGTACTTCTCCAGGATATCGGCAAGCTCCATCACGATCAGATGCCGATCACGAACGTCGAGCCGGTCGAGGCGCCTTCCGATGTCAGGCACTGATTCGTGATTGAGGCGCAGCTCACTGAACCTGTACACGCACGCCTCGACCTCTTTACCTACCGCGCCGCTTACCACGCGCCGGCGATACGGCGTCACTCCGGATCCTCTGCCATCTCCGAAATCCCCATTGCCATAGATATTGTGTATGCACGCTGCCGCCACGATTTCGACCGGTAAATCCAACCGGGCGAGGATGCTGGCCACACCGGCAACGTGCGCGGCAACAGGCTTGCCGTCGGCTTGAAAACACCCGGAATACAAGCTGACGGTGAGTTGGTAGGCGCGGTGAACCAGCGCCAGCTCATCCAGTGAGCGCCCTGACCGCCGAAGCTGGTTATAGAGTTGCACGTTGGTCTGAGCGATGAAGCCCAGGGGGACCGCTTGATTATTCGACGTCACCACCGCCTGCTCACCGTCTTCGCAGCAATGCGGCGTGAACCACGTCCACCAGACCCGCTCGCAGCGCCTGCTGATTACGCGATGTATTCGCCAGGTGGAAGCGCCGGTAGACGAGCGTTTTCGGTAGCACTTCCAGAATAGTGCCGCAATCCAATGCGCGGCGGAACCAGTCCGAATCCTCTGAAAGGTGAAATGCCGGATTGAGTCGGCCTACGCTTTCAAAGACCGACCGCCGTGCCAGCATGGCCTGAAACACATAGCCGGGCAATGGCGTTTTCAGGCGATGGTTTCCCAGCCGTTCCTCCTCCTCCCGAAGCTCGGGCATCCAAAAGTTCTGTACATGGGCGATGACGATCTGTAACTCGGGCCGGTCCCGCAAACGGGCGAGTTGAAGGGCGAGCTTGTCCGGATGCCACAGGTCGTCGGCATCCATAAAGGCAATCAATTCGCCACCGGCGAGCGTGAGCCCCGCATTGCGGGCCGCGGCCGGACCCGCATTCTCCTGACGTTGATAGCGCACCCTCTTCCCATAGCGCGCTATTGCCTCCGGAGTGCTATCGGTGGAGCCGTCGTCAACAACGATGATCTCGAATGGCAGCTGACTTTGCGCGAAAATGCTGTCCAGCGCCTCGACGAGGAAGCGTTCACCGTTATAGACCGGCACGATACAACTGATGCGATGCGTGTTCACTGGACCGTCCGCAATACGAGCCGGAATAGGCTCATTGCCTGAACATATCGGCAGCCTTCGTTTACGTCTTTCGTTGCCGCCTATAATGCCTATAGCCGGAAACCTTGTACACGACTTCACCGAGAGTAGAATAATTCGCTCGATCTCGATCCTGATTGACCGGGCCGAACCGTAAATTGCCAAATCCACAGCTTTGACCGAGCTCGCCGTCATCATCCTCGGCACCGCGCTGGTGAACAACTTCGTGCTCGTGAAGTTCCTCGGCTTGTGCCCTTTCATGGGTGTCTCGAAGCAGGTCGAGAGCGCGATCGGCATGGCGCTCGCTACCACGTTCGTGCTCACGCTGGCGTCCACCTCGAGTTACCTGATTGACGCCTGGTTGCTGGAGCCCTTGGGACTCACGTGGCTGCGCACCATTGCGTTCATCCTGGTCATCGCGGTTCTCGTTCAGTTCACCGAAATTTTCGTGCGCCGGACGAGCCCGCTGCTGCATCAGGTGCTCGGCATCTACCTGCCGCTGATCACCACGAACTGCGCGGTGCTCGGCGTTGCGTTGCTCAACGTGCAGGTTGCCGAAAATCTCCTGCAGGCGCTGTTTTACGGCTTCGGCGCAGCGGTCGGCTTCGCTCTGGTGCTCGTGCTGTTCGCCGCGCTGCGCGAGCGCATTGCCGTTGCTGACGTGCCGGAGCCATTCCAGGGG
>JACDCP010000175.1 GCA_013817465.1 Gammaproteobacteria bacterium
GGAATGTCCCCATTTCGGCCTTTGCAAAATCAGGCATGGCCCCGATGAGATGTCGTAAAGCCGCGAAATCAGGTATCTCCCCGGTTACAATGACGGCCGCACCGTCATGCAATACCGGCTTCCCCCACAAATTCCGTCGCCCCACCCTGTCGCGAAGTTCCTGAGCTTCCTCGGCGCCATCGTCGCGCTTGGTGTGGCTTTCTTTCTCGGAGTATTCTTCCTCGCCATCGTGGCCGGGCTGATACTGATCGGCACCGCCGTGATCGGGACGAGGGTCTGGTGGCTGCGCCGTAAGATCCGGCAGTCCCTGGAGCGGAAAACCGCAACGGGCGAGGAGGGAACTGTCATCGAGGGGCAATATACGGTCGTCGATGACGGCCGCGCGAGCGAGCGCAGACGCGATGACGTCGCATAACAACAACCGGTCGCGTCGCCGCGGATTCTCGCGGCGGCTGCTGATTCCCATCGTCAGCTTTGTCATCGTGGCTCTGGTAGTCGCCTGGTTCTTCGACGAGCAGGCCACGTCGACTGTCATTATCGTGCGGCATGCGGAGAAGGCCGCAGCGCCGGCGGAGAACCCGGGCCTGAGCCCCGCAGGCAAGCTGCGAGCCCAGGGGCTCGCCGACATGCTGGCGGAGATCGATGTCGTGGAGGGACTCGACGCGATCTATGTTTCCGAAGCGAGACGTACACGAGAGACCGCCATGCCGCTGGCCAACCGGCTCGATCTGCCACTGCACGAATTGCCGGCGGCGGACGTGAAAGCCCTCGTGAAGCGCGTCGAGGAAGATCACAAGGGCGATATCGTGCTCATCGTGGCGCACAGCAACACGGTGCCGGCACTGATCCGTGAGTTCGGCGGCAGCAAGAATGTGCCCGAGATCAAAGAGCACGAATACTTCAACGTCTACATCCTGAGCATGCCCTGGTCCGGCAAGACGAAGACGCTGCGCCTCAAATACGGCAATCCGTACCTCGACGGCGACGCTTGAGGATCAGTCGTCCTGGCCACGTCAGGGCCGGGAACGAGGATCTCGGCGCAGCTCGCCTTCGAAATCGAGCGGCGGGTAGGGCGAGCGGTTGAGCCGGCAGGCGGCGGCAACTCGCGGATAGCACCACTCGAACAACATTCGTGCGCGCGCTTCGGGCGCCAGCCTGCTATGGGCATATAGCCCTGCGGTGTTGCGCTGACGCTCGGCCTCATAGAGGATGACGGCCGCCGCCACGGAAACATTGAGCGACGCAACCATGCCGCGCATCGGGATGATGATGTGCCGGTCGGCGAGCGCGGCGCCGGCCGGGGAAACGCCCGCGAGCTCCGAGCCGAGCAGAATCGCTGACGGTCGCGTGTAGTCGATGGATCGGAAATCGACTGCGGTGGCGGAGAAGTGCGCCGCCAGGATATCGAAGCCGGCGGCCTTGAGCTCGGCGCAGGCCGTTTCCAGGCTCGCGTGCACGCGTACATCGACCCACCGGCCACTGCCGCCCGAAACCCTGTGATGGTGCTGCACAGCGCCGTCGTCGGAGACCGCGTGCATTGCCTGGATGCCGACCGCATCGCAGGTCCGCAGCAATGCCGAGAGATTATGTGATTTATGGACGTTTTCGGCGAGCACCGTGAGATCCGGCTGCCTGCGGTCGAGGGCCGCGCAAAGCTTTCTGAATCGCTCGGGGGTCACGGATGCGATAATACGCGCCGGCTGTCCATTAACGTACGCTGCGCAGGCAACCGCGCACCGATGATTTCTGCGGCTGCAGGCGCCGGGGGCGCGGTTGGAACCATGCATCAGAGCAAATTCACGGTGCGCACGTCAGGACGCGGCACGACCGACATCACAACGCAGGTGCAGGACGTCGTGCGCGAGGCCGGTGTGGAGCAGGGTATCTGCCACGTTTTCAATCACCACACGAGCGCATCGCTCATGCTCTGCGAGAATGCCGATGCGACCGTGCGGCGGGATCTCGAGGCGTGGATGCAGCGCGCCGTTCCGGATGGCGACCCCCTGTTCGAGCACACGGCGGAAGGCCCGGACGACATGCCGGCTCATGTGCGCACCTTGCTCACGCATTCGAGCCTGTCGATCCCCGTCACCGCAGGTCGCTGCTCGCTCGGCACGTGGCAGGGGATTTATCTCTGGGAGCACCGGCACGCGCCGCACACGCGCTCGATTACCGTCACCGTGCAGGCTTAGTGCGCGGGAAGTAGGCGTAACTCTTTCCGGTCCCGGACAGCCGCAACGTCAAGGAATCCCTCGATGATCTGTTGCACCGGCGAAAGCCGATGTCCAGGTTCTTGAGAGTACCGGGTTCCGCCCCGGTTCCGCCGGGGGTGACCGCACCGGAAAGACGAAACCGTAACTGAACTTATGTTGATGGCAGCTACG
Source organism: Gammaproteobacteria bacterium (assembly GCA_013817465.1). Taxonomy (GTDB): domain Bacteria; phylum Pseudomonadota; class Gammaproteobacteria; order Steroidobacterales; family JACDCP01; genus JACDCP01. Next base: position 2,385 of record JACDCP010000175.1, read on the forward strand.
ACCCGTCGAGGTCGACCGCTTTCCTGATAAAAGCCTCGTGCCGGTCGATGCGAAAGTCGGCCAGCACCCTCCCTCTGATGACGCTATCCGGGTCTACGAGAAATGTCGCGCGACGGACGCCGATGCCGAGCGGGCCATCGACGCCGTACGTTTTGATAACCGCCTTGTCGCAATCGCTGAGAAGCGTGAACGGCAGCTCGTGTTGTTCACGAAATCTGCGATGGCTCGCAGGCGGCTGCGGGCTCACGCCAACAACATTCAGGCCCGACTTCCGGATGAGTGCGTGCAGATCCCGGATGCGGCACGCTTCGCGGGTGCAGCCGGGCGTGAAATCGGCGGGATAGAAATAGAGGATCAGCGGCCCCGCACGGAGCAACGAACTCAGCGAAACGTCTTCGCCGTCCCCGCCGGGCAGCGAAAACTCAGGCGCTTTGTCGCCGGATCCGAGCACGAACGGTTGCCTCTTGTTTCGAAAACGCAGAGTGCATCGTTGCCAGTCCGATTTTGTGAGTGCCGTACTGACCGGGTCAAGGCGCGTTAAAAGCCAGTTCCATCATGGTGTAGTGAGCGGGCTCGAAGCCGAGCCGACGATAAACGGCTCGCGCCGGATCGTTCTCCTTGTCGACGTAAAGACGCAATCCACAGATTGAAGAATTGACCTCAGATAGATCTATTAAGTGCCTGAAAAGACACTTTAATACACCACTTCCGCGGAATGCTGCCTCGATATAGACGCTTTGCAGCCACCAGAAGTTGCCGTTGCGCCAATCGCTCCACTCGTAGGTGACGGAAATCTGACCGATGGCCCGCCCGTCGACTTCCGCCAGGAAATAAAGGCCTTTCGCGCTGTCACTGAGGATCGCCGTTACGCCGCGCCGCAGCCGCTGGCCATCGAGCTGCGTGCGTTCGGTCTCCTCCGCAAGCCGGGCATTGTATTCGGCGACGATCTCCACATCGGCGACAGTCGCCTGGCGGATTGACACTTTCATAACGTTTCCGGCGCGCGGCTGAAAGCGGGATGATAACGCCTCGCCGTTCGATGCGGTGACTCACTGCGTTATCGCCCGCCGCGCGTCGACTTGCCGGGCGGATATCGCTAGAATTCACGCCTTCCACATCCGGATGGGGCGGTAGCTCAGCTGGGAGAGCGTCGCGTTCGCAATGCGAAGGTCGGGAGTTCGATCCTCCTCCGCTCCACCACTCGTCGAAGCCAGCCTTATGCTGGCAACCATTCCGCCCCGGTAGCTCAGGGGATAGAGCGTCCGCCTCCTAAGCGGAAGGTCGCAGGTTCAAATCCTGCTCGGGGCACCACCACCCAGCCGCTGATAGTCCGCGAAACCGCTGTTTTCGCCCGCTGAGCTCGTCGATCGAGGCTGAATCGCTTCGGATCGATTCTGCTGATTTCCGGCGTTCGGTCGAACCGGTTTGCCCGGAGTCTCTTCGCCTCGAGGAAAACCTGTCCACCGAGGAAAGCGCCAATCAGCCGGTATTCGATGCCATCGCCGTTGACCGTATGATTTGCGCGTCAATAGTGTCTTGATTCACAGATATCGCGTATAAGTCGGGCGCGGATTGCGGCTGGCAAGGCGGCGGAGCACAGTGATGGTCACGCGTCATGCCTCAGCTGAGCCGGCGCTTCATCGCTATGGATCCATTTTGACCGACGAGACCTGCCGCGCCAGCCATAGCCCATGAGCACTTACCCTCTGTCCTTGCTCGTGCTCGGCGTCGCGCTGATCGGCGCCGTCTGGTTTCCCCACCTGTTGCGCAAGCGCGCCCTGGGCTTCCCGGTGCTCTGCGTCGGCTTCGGCTATGTCTTGTATCTCCTGCCTCTCCCGCTGCCGAATGCCGATCCCATCCGATATGCCGAGTTTACGGAACGGCTGACCGAGCTCGTGGTGCTGGTGGCGCTGACGAGCGCCGGGCTGCGGATAGACACGCCCTTCGGCTGGCATCGCTGGTCGCTGACCTGGCGCCTGCTGGCTGTGACGATGCCGCTATGCATAGTCGCCGGTGTGTTGATGGGGTTCTACGCGCTCGGTCTCGGCCTCGCCGGTGCCTTGCTGCTGGGCGCCGTGCTGGCCCCCACCGACCCGGTGCTGGCCTCGGATGTGCAGGTGGGTCCCCCGGGCAGCGAAAGCGAGGATCCGGTACGGTTCGCGCTGACTTCGGAGGCTGGCCTCAACGACGGCCTTGCATTCCCGTTCACCTGGCTGGCGGTGGCGGCGGCGTCGGCCGGCGCCGGCGGCGCGTGGATCTGGGATTGGCTATGGCTCGATCTGCTCTATCGGAGCGTGGCCGGCATCGCCATCGGCTGGTCGGTCGGTTTCTTCCTGGTGTGGCTGATCTTTCGCGTCGAGGCAGAGACCCGGCTGGCGCATACCAACGACGGAATGGCGGCGCTGGCAGTCACCCTGACCGCCTACGGACTGGCGGAACTCGCCCACGGCTATGGATTTCTGGCGGTGTTCGTCGCCGCTCTTGCGATGCGACACTACGAGCGTCAGCATGCCTATCACAGGGAGCTCAATCGCTTCGCCGAGCAGATCGAGCGCATTCTCATGGCCGTGCTGCTGATCCTGTTCGGCGGCGCACTGGCCAGCGGGCTGCTGAAGGAAGCCGGTTGGCCTGGTGTCGCATTCGCGTTTATTTTCGTGTTCGCGATCCGACCGCTAACCGGCATGCTTGCCCTCGCCGGTTGCCCGGTGCCATGGCGCGACCGTCTGGTGATCGCCTTCTTCGGCGTGCGGGGTATCGGCTCGCTCTATTACCTCGCCTTTGCGTTGACCGAAGGTCGTTTCAACGAGCCATCGCGATTGTGGGCGATCGTATCGTTGGTCGTGTTGATGTCGATCCTGCTGCATGGGCTCACCGTCACGCCAATCCTCCGGGGAATGGACGACCGGCATGGAGGTGGTACCCGTCGAGCGTGAACGTTCGCAGCCGGGGAGACCAGCGGGGTAATAAACTCCGCGCGGCTCCCTATGCCATGCGACCAGAATCTTCCGACTCCCAAGCCGAAGGTCGCAGGTTCAAATCCTGCTCGGGGCACCAGAACAACCTGCGTCTATAGCATGGATTCGTAGAGACGCTGGTAGCGCATCAGAAATACGTCCGGCGAAAACCTTCTCTCGACAGTGGAGTGGCAATTGCGCTGATAATCGTCGTAGCGGCGGCGCAATTCGAGAATAGCCGACTCCAGCGACTCTTCCGTCGGTTCGAAGAGAACGCCGCAATCCGTCTGCTTTACGATATGCGCAATGGACGTGGGCCGGCTCACCAGGACAGGCCGGCCGTGCGCGAGCGACTCGAGCCCGCTGTGCGGGCAGGGTTTGGAAGCTGTTCTCCTCGGCGCCGGGAAGGATGGTCGCGTGCACGGAGCGGTAAACGGCATCCATGTCCTCGATGTAGCCGCTGCGCACTTCGACGTTCCGCACGCCGCATTCCTGCAGCAGACGACGCAGCTCAGCCTCGTTTGCGCGTCGCCAGACGAGGACGAAACGAATTTCCGGCAGTCGCTGCGCGACGCGCAGCATCAGGTGGATACCTCGCGTGAGAAATCTGTGGCGGGCAAACGGGCTGGTCGCGAACACGATGCTGAACGGACCTTCGGGCGGCGTATATGGCTTGTTGCGGACGCCGGGATAAATCAGCTTGAGCGACTCGTTGGGTACCCGTAGCTGGCGCAACAGCTCGCGGTGCCGCTCGGACTCGACCACGACGAAACGGAATTTACGCAATGTGTCCGCGTCACGCTCCATAGCGCTCAGCGACGGGCTGTCCTTGGCGAGCGTGATCAGCCCCGGCGTCCTGTTCAGCCGGGGTGCGAGCACACGCTCGGCCGGCGAGGCAAACAGGTGATTTATCGCGAAGCGGCTGGCGCGTTGCGCGAGCCAGGGCAGCACCGTGAATCCGAGCGGCAAAGGCAAGCGTTTGCTGTTTGGTGTTTAAGCTCGAATCCTCCCCGCGGACCACCAATAGCTATTCCGGACTTTACTTAATGTCGTGGCGCGCCGAAAGTGTAGGCCAGTTCCTGTGGGCTCCAGGATTCCCTCCCTATTCTCGTCGGATCGCGACAGGCAGGAAGGAAGGGCATGGAGTCGAAGGATCGCACCGGCATGCGAAAACGCCGGCTCATGAACCAGCTTCTGGGCATCAGGGATTTCCTGCCTTTTGTGCCGAAAGACAGACGACAGCAGGACGGTGAACGGCGCAATGTGACGGCGAAGTCGCTGTTGCACGGCGGGTTGCGCCCGCGCAGGCGCGGTGTGCGCCGGGCATCCGATACAGGACCGCAATATCTCGACTGGCATCGTCCGTCGCTGCTCATTGCGGTGCTCGGCATCCTGATCCTGAGCGGGATCGACGCCTTCCTGACCCTGAAGCTCCTGCACCTCGGCGGAGAGGAGCTCAATCCGCTCATGAAGCAGCTCATCGAGAACGACCTTCAGTTCTTCGCGGTTGCCAAGATGGCGCTGACCGGGGGGGGGG
>JACDCP010000176.1 GCA_013817465.1 Gammaproteobacteria bacterium
CGCCCGCTGTGCCTGTGCTGGTGGCGCGCACCGGCGTCGACGAAGCCGTGATCGCCGAGGCGATGTCCGAGGGAGCCCGCGACGTGGTTTCGCTCGAGCACACGAATCGCCTGCAATCGGTCGTCACGCGCGAGCTGAGGGCGTTCCGCATGGAGCGTGCCCTCAATGAAACGCGGGCTTCGGCAACCGAATACAAGCAGCAGCTTCAGGCTTTCGTCGAAGGCTCTGCGGATGCCATCGCCCAGGCCCAGGAAGGCATCATCGTCGACACCAATCCCGCCTGGCTCGAGCTGTTCGGCTATCCGGAGAGCGACGAGGCCCTGACCGGCGAGCCGCTGATGGACCTGTTCGAGGCTGATGGCCACGCTGTCCTCAAGGGCGCGCTGGTCGCTTGCCAGCAGGACAAGTGGACCGGTCATGCGCTGCGCCTCGCGGCGCTCGGCAGCGACGGCTCGACGATGACCGTCGGCCTGCTGCTGGAGCGCACCGAAATCGACGGCGAGCCTGCGGTTCGCCTCAGCGTGCCAGCGCGCCAGGAGCGCGAGGATGAGCCCGTACAGCAACTCGAGAACGTGCTGCAGAAGGACGCGACGACCGGCCTCTATCATCGCCGCTATTTTCTCGATCGCCTCGAGACACGTCTCGCCGAGCAGATTCGCGGCGGCGTGCGCGCGCTGGCTTATATCACGCCGGACAAGTTTTCTGAGATCGTTGCCGAGCTCGGACCCATCGGCAGCGAGGAGCTGCTCGCGCAGCTCGCCCGGCAGCTCGTCGCCTTCATGCAGCCCACCGACCTGTACGGTCGGCTGGGCGGCACCATGTTCGCCGCGCTCCTCGAACGCGGCACACCGCGTGACGTGGAAGCCTGGGGCGAAAATGCCGTCAACCGTATTTCCGCTGCCCTCTTCGAGGTCGCGGGCAAGTCGATATCGATCACGGCGACGGTCGGCATCGCCATCGCCCGCGAGGAGACCGGCAGCGTCGACCGGCTGCTCACCGCGGCGATGCAGGCGAACAACAACGGCCGGGGCCTGGGCGGCAATCTGGTGCGCCTGAACGAATCAGTGGACACCGACACGCGCATCCATGCCTACGATCAGATCTGGGTGAAGCACATCAAGTCGGCGCTGATGGAGAACCGGTTCCGGCTGATTCACCAGCCCATCGCGAGTCTCACGGGCGACGACCAGGGCATGTATGACATTCTGCTGCGCATGGTCGACGTGAAGGGCAAGGAAGTCCTGCCCAAGGAATTTCTTCCCGCCGCCGAGCGCAACGGCCTCATGAAGAACGTGGACCGCTGGGTGATCGGCGCGGCCATAGTGTTCTGCGCGAAGCGCACGCCGCAGCGCGTCTTCGTACGGCTCTCGAAAGATTCGATCAAGGACGAGTCGCTGCTCGAGTGGCTCGGCTCACATATAGAACACGCGCGCGTGAAATCCGGCAAGCTTTGCTTTCAGGTCACCGAGGAGGATGCCCGGCAACTCCTCAAACAGACTCGCGATCTGGCCGAATCGTTGCAGCAGGCCGGCTTCGGCTTCGCCGTGGAGCACTTCGGCGCCGGCCGGGACCCCACCCGCATCCTCGATCACATACCGATGAACTTTCTCAAAATCGACGGCTCGCTGATGCAGGGCCTGTCCACCAATCAGGCGCTGCAGAATAAGATCCGGGGCTACGTCGAGGATGCGAAAGCGAAGAACGTGCAGACGATCGCCGAGCGCGTCGAGGACGCGAACACCATGGCCGTGCTCTGGCAGGTCGGCGTCTCGTTCATGCAGGGCTATTACGTGAAGGAGCCGGACGTCGTGCTGCAGGAGACTTCCTGACAAAAGGGGACATTCCTGATTTCAGTCAGCAGGTAGGAAATGGGGACATTCCTGAGGCCCGGAAATGGGGACATTCCTGATTTCGGCAGGAAATCCGGAAAGTCCCCAAGTTCCCGCATACTGAAATCAGGAATGCCCCCATTCGTCATTCGACCGCGAGGCGGTCCACGTTACGCAATCCGCGCGGCAGCAGTGCACCGCGACGCCCGCGCTCGCCGCGGTAAGCTTTGAGATCGGACGGCTTGAGGCTCATCTTGCGCTGTCCGCTGTATATCACCAGCCGGGCTTGCGGTGACAGCGCTGCGAACGCGGCAACGAATTCCTCGCGCGCTTTGAAGCGCGCGGCCGGGATACCGAGCATCCGCAGGCCCTTGCCGCGCGCGAGCTCCGGAAGCCCGGCGAGCGGCATGATGAGCAGGCGGCCGCGATTCGTCGCTGCGGCGAGCAGGGCATCGTCCTCGGACGGCACGGGGACGGGTGTCAGCACACTTGCCCCCTTCGGCACAGTGAGCGCCGACTTGCCTGCACGGTTGCGGGTGTACAGGTCTTCGAGCTTGACGATGAATCCATAGCCCGCGTCGGTCGCCAGCACCCACCGGTCTTTCGGCTCGCCGATCAATACGCCGGCAAAGCTCGCCCCGTCCGGCGGGTTGAGGCGCCCGGACAGGGGCTCACCCGGGCCGCGGGCCGAAGGCAGCAAGTGGGCAGACAGGCTGTAAGTGCGACCCGTCGAGTCCAGAAATACCGCGAGCTGGTTGCTGCGTCCCCGTGCCATGGCGTACAGCCCGTCGCCCGATCGGTAGGTCAGGCTCGCCGGATCGACGTCATGGCCCTTCGCCGCCCGCGCCCAGCCGCGTTTCGAGAGCACGACCGTAACCGGTTCGCTCGCGATCAGCGCCGTCTCGTCGATCGCCTGCGCGGCTTCGCGCTCAATGAGTGTCGTGCGGCGCTCGTCACCGTGCTGTTCCGCATCGGCCAGGAGCTCCATGCGAATCAGCCTGTTGAGCTGCGCTTTGCTCCCGAGTGTCTTTGCGAGGCTCTTGCGCTCGGCGGCGAGCTCATCCTGCTCCGTGCGGATCTTTATTTCTTCCAGCCGGGCGAGGTGCCGGAGCTTGAGCTCCAGAATCGCCTCCACCTGGATATCGGTCAGCCCGAAACGTTCCATGAGCACGGGCTTCGGCCGGTCCTCGCTGCGGATAATCGCGATGACCGCGTCGAGATGGAGAAAGGCGATCAGGAACCCTTCCAGGACTTGCAGGCGTTCCTCGACCTTGCGCAACCGGTGCTCGAGACGCCGCCTGACTGTCGCCGTGCGGAACTCGAGCCATTGCCCGAGCAACTCTGGCAACCCGCGCACGCCGGGGCGGCCATCCAGCCCGATGACGTTCAGGTTGACGCGATAGGGCCGTTCGAGGTCCGTGGTGGCGAACAGATGTTGCATGAGGCGCTCGACATCCACGCGATTCGAGCGCGGCGTGATCACGAGTCGCGTCGGGTTCTCGTGGTCGGATTCGTCCCGCAGGTCTTCGACCATGGGCAGCTTCTTCGCATGCATCTGCGCCGCAATCTGTTCGAGGACGCGCCCGCCCGAGACCTGAAAAGGCAGCGCAGTGATCACGATCTCACCGCCCTCGCGCTCCCAGGTTGCGCGCGCCCGCAGGCTGCCGTTTCCCGTCTCGTACATCTGCAGGATTTCCGCGCGCGGGGTGACGAGCTCTGCGCCGGTTGGAAAGTCGGGGCCCTGAATGTGCACGCAGAGCTCCGCGACAGTTGCGCGCGGCTTCCGCAGCAGATGGATGCAGGCAGCAGTGACCTCGCGCAGATTGTGCGGAGGGATGTCGGTCGACATGCCGACCGCGATGCCGCTAGAACCGTTCAGCAGGATGTTCGGCAAGCGCGCGGGCAGCAGCACGGGCTCGCTGAGCGTGCCGTCGAAATTCGGCGCCCACTCGACGGTGCCGTGGGCCAGCTCGGTGAGGAGCAAGCCGGCATAGGCCGTCAATCGCGCCTCCGTGTATCGCATGGCGGCGAAAGATTTGGGATCGTCCGTCGAGCCCCAGTTGCCCTGGCCGTCGATGAGCGGATAGCGATAGGCGAAATCCTGCGCCATGTGCACCATGGCCTCGTAGCAGGCGACATCGCCGTGCGGGTGAAACTTCCCGATGACATCACCGATCGTGCGCGCGGACTTTTTCGGCTTGGAGAGCGAACCCAAGCCGAGCTCGCTCATCGCATAGACGATGCGCCGTTGCACGGGCTTGAGCCCGTCGCCGACGTGCGGCAGCGCGCGATCGAGGATGACGTACATCGAGTACTCGAGGTACGCGCGCTCCGTGAAAGTCTTGAGCGGTAACCGCTCGAAGCCCTCAGCCATACCGTTGCTGATCACGTCTGTTTAAAGGCTCGTCAAAACTGGTAGCTGATGATGAGCTCAGCAAAAAAGACATTGTCGGCGTCATCCGCGAATGCGTCACCCGGGAAGAAGGTGCCCAGAATGAGCTGCACATCGAAGTTGCGTTTCCCCCACCAGGCGGCGACCACGTCCACTGCCTGCCCCAGGTCCCGGTGCCGGCCGTCCGGATCCTCATCGATGAGTACATCGCGAAGCTCATCGGCGGCTTGGTGCTGCCTGTACCGGTGATACAGCACATCTACGGACAGGTTTGCCAGCGGTTCCATGCCGACCCCGGCACTGGCGATCCACATATTACTGAGTTCCGGCGCCAGAACCTCACCATAGTAGAAATAGCTACCCTGCAGCCCTGTCTGGCGGAAATCACGATCCACGTCGTCGTCGAGATTGGAGTCACCGCTTCCGAGGGCGGCGCCAAGCATGAACGACGGCTGCCAGGCAAGCTGCCGAACGCCGGGTTGCGGGCTGGGGAGAGCTCCAGACCGAACGCCCCGGACCGGAAAAACAGCCGCGCCGCATCCAGCTCCTCGTCGTACCACCAGTCCCGCTCATCCTCAAAATTCTGGCGGCCGATCTGCAGGGACAATCCCGGCTGGAATTCGCTGAAATTGACGTAGGCCTGTTCGAGGCGCAGCTCTGCCCCGGGATCCAGCGAATCGTCCTCGTCGCGGACCACGATCCCACGCCGCAGCTCCACTTCCGTGAATGCACGCAGGTTTTCGGCCGGCTCCCAGGCGAACGCGAGATCGAGGCGCGGCTCGATCGTGGCCCGATCGTCATTCCGGCTCGAATCGAGATCCAGGTTCTGCTCGACGATTGAGTCGATGTCCAGAACGGCACCGAAGCTCCACTGCTCGCTGAGCTGCCGCGTGGTCTCGGGTGGATAGTCGAAGGGTTAGGCTGGGTTCCGCCCGATCGCTCTCCTGGGCGAGCACCGGCGCCGCAGCAGCGAAGAGCAGGCTGGCGAGCCCGAGAGCCGACGCGCGCGCAGGCAGGGAGCTCCTGTGGCTTGCAATGCCGGAACAATCGGGCTCGCTCACCAATGGGAAGCAACGGTGCGCAGACCAGTCATGACTGCGGATCACGCCGCCGGAAAGTTCATTCAGCCGGCGCGATCAGCCCGGCATCGAGCAGCTCGTGTATCAGATCCGCCACATCCTGCTCGATGACTTCCCGGTCGACGCTGCAAGGCATGCTCGGCGCGCTTTCGTTCCGTGATATCGCGATTGATGAGGAACATCGCGAAAAGCACGAGCCCGGCGGCTACCAGACCGCCGCTCGTGATGGTCGCCATCGCAACCGTGGCTCTGTTCTCCGCCATTTGCGAGCGCCCTGCCAGCCGATCCTCCTCCTGTGCCTGCATCTGGACGATGATTTTCCCGATGCTGTCCATCTGATACTTGCCCTCGCCGGATCGAATAGCCCGCACGCCGGCGTCGAAGCCCTCGTTTCTGCGCAGCCTGATGGCTTCGTCGAATTCGGCGAGATTGTCCATGACGCCGGCCTCCACGGTCGCCAGGCGCCCCCGCTGGCTCATATCGGCAGCGATCAGGTCTCTGAGCTCGGCGAGCTCGTCATCGATGAGGCCCACGGCTTCATGATACGGATCGAGATATCTTTCCTCGCCCGTCAGGATGAATCCCCGTTCTCCCGCTGCGCATCTTTCAGACGCGAATAAAGATCCTCCAGCGTATCAATCACCGCGTGGCTGTATGTCAAAAGACGAATCGTGTCGATAAGCCGGTTGATGCTGAGGACGGAAACGACGCCGATCACGATCAGGAGCACGAGCGCGAGCGCAAGCGCAAAGCCCGTATTGATCTTTTTGTCTATCGACCAGTTCACTTGAATGCGTGATCAAGGCTCTGCATGGAGCCCGGCGAGGTTACCCTTCCGATGCAGCCATTCACGCCGGTCGCCGGCGCGCTTCTTCGCCAGCAGCATATCCAGAAGCTGATCGGTTTTGTCTCGCGGCTCCACGCCGAGCTGCACGAGGCGGCGTGTGTCGGGCGCCATGGTGGTTTCACGCAACTGTGCGGGGCTCATCTCGCCGAGGCCCTTGAAGCGCGTCGTCGAGACCTTGCCGCGGCGTTTCTCCGCCGCGATGGTATCCAGAATGCCCTGCCGCTCCGCATCGTCGAGCGCGTAATAGACCTGCTGGCCCACGTCGATGCGATAAAGCGGCGGCATGGCGACGTATACGTGACCAGCCAGGACCAGCGGCCGGAAGTGGCGCAGGAACAAGGCGCACAGGAGCGTGGCGATGTGCAGGCCATCGGAGTCCGCATCGGCAAGGATGCAGATCTTGTGATAGCGCAGTCCGCCAAGATCCCGGGCGCCCGGATCGACGCCGAGGGCGATGCTGATGTTGTGCACTTCCTGAGAGGCGAGCAGCTCGGCCGGATCGACCTCCCAGGTGTTCAGGATCTTGCCGCGTAGCGGCATGATCGCCTGAAACTGGCGATCACGGGCCTGCTTGGCGGAGCCGCCTGCCGAATCGCCCTCGACCAGAAACAGTTCGGTCTGCGCCGGATCCGTGCTCGTGCAGTCGGCGAGCTTGCCGGGCAGTGCCGGGCCGCTGGTGACGCGCTTGCGCACGACTGCCCGGC
>JACDCP010000177.1 GCA_013817465.1 Gammaproteobacteria bacterium
GATCGCGCGCCCCAAGTCACTGTTCGGCCTCATCCTGATCGGCTTCGCGCTGGTGGCTGTGCCCCTGCTGGCCGGGGTGATCTGGGCGGCAGTGCACATGGACCGGCTCGCCGGGCGCAGCGAGGCGCTCATCGTCCAGGGCGTGCAGGCAACGCGCGCCAGCCGGCTGATCGTCGAGCAGATCACGTCGCTGGAGCGTAACGCACGTCTCTACGAGGTGCTCAACGATCCTGAGATGCTCTCCCTTTACGTGGCCAAGCACGTCGAACTCGAGGAGACGATCGATGTGCTGGCCGGGCTCCTGCCGGACGCGACCGTAGCGGACAGCCTCAGGCAACTCCGCCAGACCAGCCAGGAGATTCTCGCCGACCTGCGCAGCAGCGCCTCGAACCCCGATGCGATGCCCGATCGATTCCGCGCCCTCTCCGCGCACGCCGCGGTCATCGCCGCCGCCAGCAACCGTCTGATCGATGAGGAGCTCGGGCTGCTCCAGTCGAGCGCCCGCCGCGCGCAGCGCGGCCTCGCCTGGCTGTCGGCAGCATTGCTGCCGGGGACACTCGCGCTGGTCCTGGTGTTCACGCTGCTCGTCGCGCGGCCGCTCCGGCAGATCGACCGGGCGATCAGCGAGCTCGGCAAGGGCACGTTTTCACGGCCGCTGGTCGTCAGCGGACCCCGCGATCTCGAGCTGCTCGGCCGGCAGCTCGAATGGCTGCGCCTCAGGCTGCTCGACCTGGCGCAGGAGAAGAACAAATTCCTGCGCCAGATGTCGCACGAGCTCAAGACACCGCTCGCGAACATTCGCGAGGGCACGGAGCTGCTCATGGACGGCGCGGTCGGCGAGCTCGCCCGCGAGCAGCGTGAAGTGACCGGCATCCTGCGCGACAATGGCCTCAAGCTGCAGCAACTCATCGAGAATCTGCTGGCATTCAGCGCCTGGCAATCGAAGACCGCCGAGCTCGATCTCGAGACGGTCGAGCTGCGCCCGCTCGTTCAGCAGGCGGTGCGCCACCATCGCCTGGCGCTGGTCAGCAGCCACGTCCGGCTCGACGTGCACGTCGAGAACATCGTGATGCATGCTGACGCCGAAAAACTGCACATCGTCATGGACAATCTGATCTCGAACGCCACCAAGTTCACGCCGGCGGGGGGCACGATCCTCATCAAGGCCTCGGCTGAAGGCGAACAGGTGGTCGTGGACGTGGCCGACACCGGGCCCGGCGTGCCGGTCGAGGATCGCGGGCGCATCTTCGAGGCCTTCTATCAGGGCAAGCTGCCGCAGGGCGGCCACGTGGCCGGCACGGGCATCGGGCTTTCCGTGGTGCTCGAATGCGTGCGCGCGCACGGCGGCAGCATCGAGCTGATCGACGGCGAGCACTCCGGCGCACATTTTCGCATCCGCATGCCCCGCGAGCAGCCCGCATTGCAACGTCCGATAGCCGTCAATGCTTAGGGAACCATTGCAGAATTCGTCGCGGTCGACCCGACAGGGTGGTGTCGTCATTCTGGCTTTGACGATCAGCGGTTGTACTGCCTTGCCTCCTTCGACGCCGGCGGAGGACGCACCGCAGGTCGAGCCGGCGAGTGTCAGCGTATACCTCACCGATCTGCGCGAGCTGAGCAACGGCAATCCGGTTGCCGCGGCGGAAATTCATGAGCACGCGCGCCAGGCTTTCGAGGACGCGGCGACTACCACCAACCGCCTGCGCCTCGCGCTGGTGCTCGGTCAGCCCGGTCACCCGACCAGCGATCCGGGTGAGGCGCAGCATATGCTGAACGAGCTGCTCGCCACACCGGAATCGCTGCTGCCCGACGAGCGGGCTCTCGCCGCCATCCACTTGCAGGAGATCGAAGAGCGGCTGATCCTGGAGGCCGAGAACCGCCGCCTGCAAGCGCGCATCGCGGCCGCCGCCGCCGCTGCTGCCACGAACCGGCAGGATGCGGAAAGCGAGCAGCGGCTGCGCGATGCGCTGGAAGAGAACCGCCGTCTGAGCGAGGCGCTCGACGAAGCGGAATCCAAGCTCGAGGCCGTCACCTCGATCGAGCGCTCGATCCGGGAGCGCGGCGAGAACGGCGAGGTACCCTGATGACGCAATCCCAAGCCACGACAGAATCCCCGCCGCGCGGCCGAATCCTGTTGGTGGACGACGATCCCGGCCTGCTCAGGCTGCTGAGCATCCGGCTGCGTGCCGAGAACTATGAGGTCGAAGCTGTGGAGAGCGCGCAGATGGCGCTCGTCGCCGCGGCCCGCTTCCGGCCCGACCTGGTCATCAGCGACCTGCGCATGGACCAGATGGACGGTATCGATCTGCTGAAAGAATTGCAGGGCCGCTGGCCGAGCCTGCGCGTGCTGCTGATCACGGCACATGGCACCATCCCCGATGCGGTCGAAGCCACACAGCTCGGCGCCTTCGGTTTCCTGACCAAGCCGATCGAAAAGGAAGACCTGCTGAGCCACGTGGAGCGGGCGCTCAAGGTATCCGGCCTGCCGAGCTCCGACGAAAGCTGGCGCGAGGAAATCATCACGCGCAGCCCGCTCATGCAAGAGCGCCTCGCGCAGGCGAAAATGGTGGCGGAATCCGAGGCACGCGTGCTGCTGACCGGCGAGAGCGGCACGGGCAAGGAATTGCTGGCGCGAGCGATCCACAAGGCGAGTCCGCGACGCGAGCGTCCTTTCGTCGCCATCAACTGCAGCGCCATGGCGGAAAACCTCCTCGAATCCGAGCTGTTCGGTCACGAGAAAGGCGCCTTCACGGGTGCGACGCGCAGCCATGACGGGTTGTTCAAGGCGGCCGAAGGCGGCAGCCTGCTGCTCGATGAGATCGGCGACATGCCCATGCGCCTGCAGGTCAAGCTGCTGCGTGTGCTGCAGGAATCGCAGGTGCGCCCGGTCGGCAGCACGCAGGCCGTACCCGTGGATGTGCGCGTCATCTCGGCCACGCATCGCGAGCTGACCGCCATGATGGCCGGGGGCGAGTTTCGCGAGGATCTCTACTACCGCCTGAACGTCGTGCACATCGAGATCCCGCCGCTCCACGAGCGTCGCGAAGACATTCCGCTGCTGGTCGCGCATTTCCTCGATCTGCTCGCCAAAGAGGCGGACGGGCGCAAGATCTACGCGCCCGAAGCGGTCGAGATGCTCGTGGCGGCCGACTGGCCCGGTAACATCCGCCAGCTCTATAACGTCGTGCGCCAGAACGTGGCCCTGTCGCGCACACCGATCATCAGCGCCGAGCTGGTGCAGAAGTCGCTGGGGAGCCACTCCTCGAAGCTGGCTTCGTTCGCCGAGGCCCGCGACGAATTCACGCGCAATTATCTATCGCAGATCCTGCAGATCACCGCCGGCAACGTGAGCCGCGCGGCGCGGCTGGCGAAACGCAACCGCACCGACTTCTACAAGTTGCTCGCCCGCCACAAGCTCAATCCCGACAGCTTCAAAGGCGTCTGACCCCGCCGGCGAAATGGGGCCATTCCTGATTTCCGTTGGGAAATGGGGACATTCCTGATTTCGTTCACGCATGAGGGAAAATGGGGACATTCCTGATTTCGGAACGGACGGAACTCAACTGCACCTCATGCGTGAATTGAAATCAGGAATGTCCCCATTTCCAAGACCGTGAGCGGGGTCACAGTTTCATCGGTCGCCGCGCCTGAGGGGTTGCAATACATCAGCAAGTTGCGGCATATTCGGTCCCACTGCGAAAGGCAAACTCACCGAAAGGTGGGGGCGCAAAGCCACCGGTCTAAGGGCGTCGGCCTAGGATAGCGGGGTTGCCAGAGAAGCGGGCTGCCAGCGGCAGCCTTCCCGGCCCACCCGGCCGGCTCCTCCAGCTTCCCCCTCACCTGCCACGATCTTCCTCCATCCGGCTGTTCGCAGACGAGGCCGGCCGAGTGTCGGCGTAACAGTCGACGGGTTCGTCTCGAACGTCCCGTCCCGAGAAAGGCAAACCCATCGAAAGATGGGGACGCAAAGCTACCGGTCTACGGGCCTCACGGCCTAGGACAGCGGGGTTGCCACACTGATGAAGCGCAGCGTGACAAATCGTTCGCAACGGTCGCCGGCCTGCCGGCCCGGCCGCACTGCGGCGCTGCGCGGCGCCCACTGGAAGCCCTTCTCGAGGCGGCATTCGAGCCGAATCCCCTGCCACCAGGATCCCGAGGGGTCCGCCAGAGGGGAATCCGGCCAATGAACGACCAGCTCGCACGCAAGCTCGCCACGGGTATCGTGGTTCTATGCGCAGTGGCGGCTCTGTCTGCCTGCAACGAGGACGACAAGCGGTTCACGGCATCGATCGCAGCCGCCCAGTTATCAGCTTCCGATGGACGCATCACGATCACCGGCAAGCCGGGCGCAGCCGTCGTGCAGAACACCCAGTACGACTTCCAGCCGCAGGCGGACAGCATCCGGAATGTGCCGCTGAGGTTCAGCGTCACCGGCAAGCCCACGTGGGCGACATTCGAACGACACACCGGCCGGCTGTCCGGCATGCCGAGCGAGGGGGACGTGGGTCAGAGCGATACCGTGCAGATCGCCGTGTCCGACGGTTCCAGCACGGTGGCGCTGCCGGCCTTCGAGGTCGTGGTGGTCGCCTACGGCGAAAGCCGGGTCACGCTCGGCTGGCAGCCGCCGACGTCCAACGAAGATGGCACGCCGCTGACCGACCTCGCGGGCCACCGGATCTACTGGGGCACGATCAAGGGCGAGTATCCGAACTCGATCGAGATCGACAATCCCGGCGTCGCGACCTACGTGGTCGATAACCTCGTGCCGAACACCTACTACTTCGTCACCACTGCGTTCAGCTCGCGCGGCATGGAGAGCGGGCATTCGAACGTCGCGCGCGCGACGGTGAACTGAAGCGCCTCATCGGCGCAAAGAGGCACTCTCGCGGTCACTGACTGTACCGCAGGCAACCGCGCACCAATCGGCGGCGCGCCGATTCGCCTCATCGGCGCGGTTGGGTTGCGCCTCAGCGATTACATCTGTAAAAAGGCCTCTTCGCGGCAGGCTGTTCAAGTCCTCGAGCGGGTTAAGGCAAACCAGCCAGAGGGGGGGTGACCCGTCTGCCAATCATCGACCGGCCCATTCGGCAGCCGGCGCGGTTTCAGTCCGTGCCGGCCGATGGGCATTGATGGGGAGGCAGACCATTGAGCGCGATCAAGCCCTCGCGAGGATATGTATTTTTCCCGATGTTGCTGATTCTCGCTGTCGCCGGCTGCAAGGACGGCAGCGGAACATCGATTCCCACCACCGCAGACGCCGGCAGAAACGCGGCACCGACACTCGCCGGATCGCCGGCTGTCACGATCAGCACAGGCACGCGTTACGAGTTCCTCCCTCGAGCCGGCGACGCTGACGGCGACGCACTGAGCTTCTCGATCCGCAATAAACCGGCCTGGGCCGGCTTCGATGTCACGACAGGCAAGCTGTCCGGCGTACCCCGGGACCGGGACGTCGGCATCACGCACGGCATCGAGATCAGCGTCACGGACGGCTATGCGACGACGATCCTGCCGGCCTTCAGCCTGGATGTCGCCTACGTGGAGAAGAGAAATGTCACGCTCTCCTGGCTGCCGCCCATGTCCAACGCGGATGGCTCGGCTCTGTTCGATCTGGCCGGATTCCGCATTTATTACGGCAACAGGAACGGCGAATTCCCGTTTGTCATTGAGATCGATAACCCCGGCCTGACCACTTTCGTCGTCGAGAACCTGACGCCCGGCACCTATTATTTCGCGACGACGGCCGTCGACACGGCAGGCGCGGAAAGCAGCCTGTCGGAAGTCGTGAGGGTGACCATCTAGCACGCGACCCGACTCGTCGCTGGTCATTCGGCGCGGTCGGCCGAATCAATTCGGCCCTACAGGGCGCGCTCGGCTACGGCGGCGGGGCGCGCCGGTTGCGACTGCTCGTTGACGATCAGCTCGATCGTGTATTCCTTGATGTCCTTCGCGTGGGTGAAGATGATCAGCTCGCCGATCAGGCCGAGCGCGAAGATCTGCACGCCGAGCATGACCAACAGCGAGCTCAGCAGCAGGATCGGCCGGTTGCCGAGCCCCACGTCGAAGAACAGCCGCTGGATGACGATGATGGCGAGCACCACACCGCCGACCAGGGAGGTAATGCTGCCCAGCATGCCGAAAAAGCGCAGCGGTTTCTTGGTGAATCGCACGAGAAAGAACACCGTGAAGATGTCGAGCACGCGGTGCAGATATTCGCGGGGCCGATAGCCGCCCCGAAACTTGTCCTTCGGCGACTGGGGCACATCCAGCTCGAGGATACGAAAACCGCGCCGGTCGGCGAGCACGGGCAGAAAACGGTGCTGGTCCCCGTACATGGGCACCTCGTCAGCCACGGGGCGCCGGAAGGCGCGCACGCCGCAGCCGAGATCCCGGTAGCGCATGCCGGTCACGGATCTGATCAGCCAGTGGAACAGCTCGCGGCGGACTTTTTCGAAACCTGATCCGAGCCGCGGCCAACGCCGGCCGATGACCATGTCGTAGCCGTCGAGATGATCGAGCATTTCGCTGATCGCATCGGCCTCGACCTGATAGTAAGCGGGCAGAGTCAGAACCAGCCCGCCGCGCGAGTTCTCGAAGCCTGCCGTCAGGGCCGTGGCCTCGCCGAACGATTTCGCGAGCTTGACGATCTTGATCCGTTCGCCGCGGTCCTGCAGGGCGCGCAACTCGTCGAAAGCCTTCGGCAGATACCCGTCCAGCACATAAACGAAATCGAAGCTGCGCCCGGCCCCCTCCAGCCCGGTCTTGTAAGCCTGGTAAAGCTCGCCGACGTCGTCGTAGCGTTGACCGACGGGAATAATGACTGAAA